>JAFWNS010000003.1 GCA_017510225.1 Bacilli bacterium | reverse complement strand
GTTTTATTTAAATCTAATAAGTCATCTCTATTAGAAGAATTTAAATATCTTTTAACATTTAAGTCATTAGATACAAAAACAGTAAAACTATTCTTTTCTCCTTCAATATAATCAATTCTTACCAAATCATTAATTACTATAGATTGATTTTTTCTTAATTGAAATGTTTTTGGTTTTATTTCTTTGTGTGGAGATATTTTCTTTACCATTTTAGGATCTACATAATTAAGTATAGAACCTGGTTCTACCAAACCTGGTGTATCTATTAGTGTTAAATGATTATTTATTTCAATTTTAACATTGTTTAGTGTAGTAGCAGGAAGTGGTGACATAGTTAATTCTTGATTATTTTCTGAATAATTATCTATTAGTTTATTAATTAAACTACTTTTTCCTACATTAGTATTACCAACTACATAAACATTCTTACTAGTTTGATGATGTTTAATACTTTTTATTAAATAATCAAAATTATAATTTTTCTTTACACTTACTACTATTACATCTTCAAAATCTAAATTTTTATTATTAATATATTCCAATAATTTTTTCTTCTTTACAGATTTAGGTAGAGCATCTTTTTTATTTAGTACTAATATCATTTTATTAGGAATATATTCTCTTAAACTCTCTAAATCTTTATCTAAGTTTAATAAATCAGTAATATATAATACTAAATCTTTAGTTTTACCTATTTCTTTAAATATATTAATATATTCATCATATTTTTTAGTTACTACTTGGTATTCACCATAGTTTTTCATACGAAAACATCTTTGACAAATATCATTTTCTAAACTAGTGGTATAACCTTCTTGAAGTATATTTTCATCTTGTAATATAACACCACAACCACTACATCTTTTTATATTACTCATAATATTTACCTCTTTCGAAATGACCACGTTTTTCATATTTTTTTATTATCAAACTTTCTAGTTTTCTATTTAAACCAGTAATTTTTAAATCTTTTTTACCTAATGGATCTACTAAAATAGTCATTATTTTAAATCTATTACCAGAAAGCACATCGGTTACTAATTGATCTCCTATCATAACCATTTCTTTCTTATTGAATTTATATTTGTTCTTTATACTTCTTAATCCAAAAGTTAAAGGTTTTAAACAATTAGATACACCATCTATACCTAAATCATCTAAATAAGGTTTTAATCTTCTTTTTGTATTATTAGAAGCAATAAATATTTTAAAATCTTTTTGTAATTTTTTTAATAATTTTTTTGTTTTTAATGGACATTTTTTATGTTCTATTAAACCTAATGTATTATCAAGATCAAAAATGAGACATTTCTTTCCCATTTTTTTTAACTTTTTATAATCTATATCATAGATATTTTTTTTATAAATTGTAGGTTTAAATATACCCATATAATCACCTATTATTTATTATATATTATTTTTTATAAATAGTCTAATTATTTACATGTTGTGTAATCATATCAGTAGATATAGTAATTCTTTCCATTCTATATCCGTGTTGTTTACAGTACTTAATTATGTTTCTTATAGCATCTCTTGTATATGGCTTAATATCGTGCATTAGAACCATATTTACTTTATCTTTACTTAGATTTTTTGTTACTTTATTATATATTTCTTCTTTTGTATGTGCCCATGCTTCTGCATCATCACTAGATATATTCCAATCATAATACTTATAACCTTTTTGAGTCACTAACTTAGTAAGTTCACTCATAATACCTGGTTTATATCTTCTACTAATGGTATTAGAAGCTCCTCCTGGGAATCTTATTATCTTTGGTTCTACACCAGTAATTCTTTCTACTCTATCAGATACAGATTTTAAATCTTTAAAATAATTATCTACTGATGAATAAATATAAGCATAATCATGTGTTGCGCTATGAAGAGCAACTGTATGACCTTCTTCATATTCTCTTTTAATTAAATTATCTGGTCCTTTATTAGTAACAAAGAAAGTTGCTTTTACATTTTCTTCTTTTAATATATCTAATATTACATTAGTAGTTCCATCATTAGGACCATCATCAAATGTTAAATAAACTGTTCCTTTACTAGTTGGATTAGTTATAATTACTTGTCTTTTAATTTCGTTTTTATTACCAGCTTTATCTGTAACTGTATATTTAACCATATATTCAGCAGGTACACTTGTATCTACATTAGCTTCTACTTTTACTTTATCTGTAATATCACCATCACAATTATCTATAGCTTTAAATCTTTCTGCTTTGTATTCATCTCCCAAATATACATATTGTGGAGCTTTAGTTTTAAATTCTATTTTAGGTTTTTCTACATCTTCATGTATCAATCTTTTATTTATAACTCTAACATTACCAGCTTTATCACTAACTTTATAAATAGCAGTATCATTAGATACATTTACTTCTACGTCTTTAGTAATATTTCCGTCATAATTATCTATAGCTTTATAATTTTCTATTTTATATTCTTTATTTGGACAAACATATACTTTTTCAGAATTATTTTTAAATATGATAGATGGTTTAGATATATCTTTTACTTCTACATAACGATTTACTTTTCTAGTTAAGTTTTTATATTTAACACTATAAGTAATTTTATATTTACCTAGTTTTTTAGAATTAACTTTCCCTTTAATATTCAAATACTCATCAATATTTTTACCTTGATAGGTTGCTTCTGCACCTTTTTCTCTATATTTTTCTTTATAATTAATAGTAATATTTCTATTTCCATTTAATACTATTCTAGGCATTAATATATAATTATAAGTTAATACTATTCCTATATTTAATATCGCAATTACAAAACATCCTACTAATAATAATTTAAATACTTTTTTAAAATTATCAATAGTTAATACATTCTTATTATTAAAGTCTTCTAGAATTTCTATATCCTCTTGTTTTTTATATTTGTTTTTGATACGGTCGATATTTAAATTCTTAGAACTTATTTTGTATTTACTAAATTTTTTCTTTTGTCTTTTTCTGTTTGTCACTCATACCACCTACACAAGATATATTATACTTATATTTTGCTTGATTGTCTAGGGAATATACTAATCTATTTGTTTATCTTTAATAAATTCTCTTAATATTTTAGTTAAAGCACGTTTTTCTATTCTTGAAACATAACTTCTAGATATATTTAATTTCTTTGCTATTACTTTTTGTGTTAACTCTTCACTATTATTTAAACCATATCTCATAATTAAAATTTCTTTTTCTCTTGTAGTTAATATTTTTAAATATTGTTTTAATAAATTAATCTTATCCTTAGTATTAATATCTTCTATAAAATCAGGTTTAGGAGCTTTTAATATATCAAGTATAGCAATTTCATTACCATCTTTATCATAACCAATTGCTTCATTAATAGAAATATCTTTACTATACTTATTATTAGATCTAAAATACATTAATATTTCATTTTCTATACATCTAGCACAATAAGTAGTTATTTTAACTCCTTTATTACTAGAAAAAGTATCTACTCCTTTAATTAGGCCAATGGTTCCAATACTTATTAAATCATCAGTATCAATATTATTTTTATCATATTTTTTTACTATATGAGCAACTAATCTTAGATTATGTTCTATTAGTTTATTACGAGCTGTTTTATCTCCAGATTCTTTTAATTTTATATATTTCTTTTCTTCTTCAGAAGTAAGTGGATCTAAAAACACTTCATTTGAATATGATCCAGTAAAGAATAATAAATCTTTAATTATATTTAACACAGAAAAAAACATATAATCACCTATGTAATTATATGTCTAATTTTGTTGTAATATTTTAGTTTCTTTTTCTTTTATGAATTGTATTTAGTGAAATGATTGTTATTCCTATTAAAATACAAATAATTGCATTTACAAGAATTATTTTAGATACAGAAGCTGCTGTATC
>JAFWNS010000050.1 GCA_017510225.1 Bacilli bacterium | reverse complement strand
CTATCAAAAACTAACTTAGAAACTTCTGAAATAAATAAGTTTAATAAGTTTACAAAAGACAATAAATAAGAAACTTTAAAAAAGTTTCTTTTTTTGTTGACATTATATATAAATAGCGTATAATAGTTGTTCCCGGAGGTATAAAAAATGAGTAGAATTACATTGAAAATTTATGGAGATAATTTCGATTTTGATAACAAAGATGAAATTAAATATGATGAAGTAGATAAAATAAAAAAAGAAGATGATTGGTCACCAGAAGATGATAGTGATATATTTAATGAAGTTCAAAATGAAAGTCATGGATTCAGAGAAGCAGTTGTTTTATTAGGAAACTTAATAAAAAAAATTACTGAAAATAAAAATACTAGAAAAAGTGAAGATTCATGGAAAATAGTTTTTGAAGCTTTTGATACTCTAATGAATAGTGATACATTAGGAGAATTTGAAAAAAGATTATTAGAGGACTGGTGGGTACTACAATTAGATAAAAAGAGTAGTAATTACATTCTTCCAAAAAATATCGATCTAATAGATTCATATTATTATGAAAAAGAAGAAAAAATAAAAAAACTTAGCAAAAAAAGAAAGAAATAGCTTTCTTTTTTTCTTGACTAAACTAATAAATAATATATAATATTAACAGGTGATTCGGATGATAAAGAACTTTGATATAAATAGAATTAATATGAAAAAATTAGAGTTAGGCGAAAATATATTACATTTAAATAACTACAGTTACCAAGAAGTAAAATCTAATAAAAATAATTTATTAGATAAAGATAATAATCCGATTGGTACTAAAGGTGATATGTACACAAAGAAAATACTAGATAATATATTACAAAATGGTACTTTAGATATCGAACCTCGTCCTCAATATGAAGATTTTTATGAAAACGCTACTTATAATATGAAAAAAAATGTTATTTGGACTAAAGAAGGTTATGAAATAAAATTGGCAGTTAATGATAAGATTAAAAAATATAAAGATGGAATAAAACTACTAACACCAGCTCATACATTAAGTGTAAATAACGAAATAGAATGTACTTATGATTTATCAAAAGGAGAATCTCCATTAATTACATTAAGACCAATCGCAACTAAAGCATCTATTGCAGAAATATTATGGATATATCAAAAACAAAGTAATGATTTAGTAGAATTTGATGAATTATTAGGAAATAATACTTGGGATACTGATAATAAAATAAATAATTGGTGGAAAGATTGGGCATTAAAAGATAAATCAGGTAATTATATATTAAATGATAAAGGACATCCTACAATAGGTTCTTGTTATGGAGAAACAGTAAGAAAGCATAATCTATTAAAAGAACAAGTAATAGAAAACATAAAAAATAATATTGACAATAGAAGAAACATAACAAGCCTATGGCAAGAATCAGACTTCTTAGATCCACATGGTCTTAAACCTTGTGCTTTCTTAACCATATGGAATGTAAGACACGAATGGGATGGATGTGACTATTTAGATATGACTATGGTACAAAGATCAAGTGATTTTGCAACTGCAGGTTGTATTAATCAAGTTCAATATGTAGTACTACAAAAAATGGTCGCTAGAGAATTAGATTTAATACCAGGGAAATTTACTTGGAAACCAATAAATGTTCAAATATATGATAGACACATTAATCAAGCCATAGAAATGTTAAATAGAGAGCCAATAAATTGTGAACCTAAAATAGAATTAAATAAAGATATTAAATACTTTGATGATTTTAAAGTAGATGATATCAAAATAGAAGATTATCCAAAAGAAGAAATCAAAGTAAAAAATAAACAACTAAAGTTTCCATTAGGAATCTAATAAGAACAAGTTACAAATACTTGTTCTTATTTTCTTCATAGATTAATATAATTTTATTATATAAATCATTACTAATCTTAGGTTTTAATTTATCAAATACACTAGTATTTTTATTTAAAATATCTTCATAATAATTTAGTATAAAGTTAAATATTATATTAATCTCATCATTAGATAAATTAATATTCTTACTTTTTGCATAATTATTAATATCATTAGGAGTTAAATTCTTTATATATTTTAAAGCTAATTCCTTATACATAATTCACCTCTTTATAAAATATATGAAATAAGTTATAAAAAATGTGATAAACTATATATAGAAAGGATAATTCCATGAAAAAGAATACTAATAGAAAAAAGAAGTTTAATTATGACAAGATTATTAATCAGAGATTAATAGTATTTTTAGGTGGAATAATTTTATTATTTGTAATTATATTTATAGAGTTATATAAAGTAATGATTATAGATAATAATAAATATAAAGAAAATATAAAAGAATTAGCTAATACTAAAATAGAAGGTACTTCTTCTCCTAGAGGAAGAATATATGATAGAAATTATAATATTATAGTTGATAATAAAGCAGTTAAATCTATAGTTTTTAAAAAAAGTAAAGGGTATTCTAATGAAAGATTAATTAATTTAGCTTATGAGGTATCTCCTCATATAGATTTAGATTATAGAAAAATAACTTTACGAGCTAAAAAAGAATTTTTCTTAGCTAAATATCCTAAAAAATGTAATAAAAAGATAACTAAAGAAGAAAAAGAACAATTAAAGACTAGAAAATTAACAGTAAAAGACTTAGAAGAATTAAAAATAAATAGAATAACTGATAAAGATTTAGAAATATTTAACGATAAAGATATAAAAGCAGCTTATTTATACTATTTAATGAATAAAGGTTATACTTATGATGAAAAAACTATTAAAAATAATGTAAACGATGTAGAGTATGCTTATATTGCTGAAAATAATGCTAAACTAGATGGATTTAATACTAAATTAGAATGGGAAAGAGTATATCCGTATGGAGATGTATTTAAAACTATGCTAGGTAATGTATCTACTACTACACAGGGATTACCACAAGAAGAAAAAGCTAAATATTTAAAAAAAGGATACGCTCTAAATGATAGAGTTGGATTAAGTTATATTGAAAAGGAATATGAAAAATATTTAAAAGGTACAAAAGATAAATATGAAGTAATTAATTCTCATGAATTAAAATTAATAAAGAATGGTAAAAGAGGTAATGATATAGTTTTATCTATAGATATTAATCTACAAAAACAAGTAGAAGATATATTAACAGAAGAAGTAATAAGAACTAAAAGCGAAGCAAATACTGAGTATTATGATCATTCTAGTGTAGTTATACAAGATCCAAATACTGGAGAAATACTTGCTATGTCATCTAAAAAAATAGTTGGAGATAGAGTAGTAGACTCTACTTCATCTATATTAACTTCACCAATTACTCCAGGTTCTGTAGTAAAAGGAGCTTCTATGTTAGTTGGATATAATACAGGAGCTATTAAAATGGGTGAATATATAGTAGATGAATGTATAGAAGTAGCAGGAGTACCAGAAAAATGTTCTTATCATACTTTAGGAACCGTAGATGATATAACAGCTTTAGCTAAAAGTTCTAACGTATACCAGTTTAAAACAGCTATTAGAGTAAATGGACAAAGATATTTTCCAGGCATGAAGATGAATTTCAATCAAAAAGCTTTTGACACTTATAGAAATATGTATCATTCATTTGGATTAGGTGTAAAAACAGGTATAGATTTACCAGTAGAAAGTACAGGATATTCTTCCAAAGATAAAAAAGCTGGTAATTTGTTAGATTTTGTTATCGGACAATACGAAACATACACACCAATACAATTATCACAATATATATCAACTATAGCTAATAACGGTACTAGATTAAAACCACATTTATTAAAAGAAGTTCATAAAAGAACTAATACTAATAAACTAGGTAAAGTGATATTAAAAACAAAACTTAAAAAATTAAATAAAATCAAAACAAAAAAAGAATTTATGGACAGAATACATGAAGGTTTTTATGCAGTAACACATGCACCTGGTGCATATGGAGTAGGTTATATGTCAGATGAATATAATTCAGCTGGTAAAACAGGTACATCACAAAGTTTTTTAGATACAGATAATGATGGTGTTATAGATACAGAAACTATAACTAGTTCATTTATAGGATATGCACCATATAATAAACCAAAAATGTCAATTATTGTAACATCACCAGATTCTTCTAGACCAAGTAATAGTGATTTTGCTAGTCTAGTTACATATAGAATCACACAAAGAGTATCAGATGCCTATTTCAATTTAAATAAAATACACTAATAAAAAAAGTGTAAAATATTGACAAATAAACAATTTTATGATATAATGTGTGTACTTTGATGGTACAGGGGTTCAAAGAAAATATTCACAGGGGGGTTGAATATATATGGAAAAAGCTTATATATTTGAATACTTGGATGAAAATGATTTTAGAAAGAAAGAAAGATCTGTAAGAAAGTACAATATGTTAGCTTACAAGAAGTTAACATTCGATTATTATCCAGAAATAAGAAAAGGTAATTTCTTAGGAGCAGAAGTATCTAAGAATGATAAAGATAAAACAATATCTTATGAATTAAAATTACCTACAGATGAATTATTTGCTAAAGTACATGGAGAAATAATCTTACATTATACAGTATATACTGAAAAAGGTATAATTCTTTTAACTAACATAACTCCAGAAAATATATTAGATGAAGGTCATAGAGCTGAACTTTCTACATATAAAGGAGTAATGATTTCTAAAAAGAATCCAGAGAAGGATGTATTTAAGATTAATTTATTAAATATGTTAGAAAAATAAAGTAGTACAAATACTTTATTTTTTATTGAAAACAATGTAAAAATTGGTTGCAACATTTAATAATATATGTTATTATTAAATGGTCATGGACCCTTAGCTCAGTTGGTTAGAGCATCCGGCTCATAACCGGACGGTCATTGGTTCGAGTCCAATAGGGTCCACCATTTTTATATGCGAGTATGGCGGAATTGGCAGACGCGCTAGACTTAGGATCTAGTGTCTTAGACGTGCAGGTTCAACTCCTGTTACTCGCACCAAATAAAAATAAACTCAAGTATTACTTGAGTTATTTTTTTATTTTGATATAATAATAATCAATTTAAGAGGTGAATTATGAAAAAGAAAGACATTTATATTGGCACTATACT
This sequence comes from Bacilli bacterium, assembly GCA_017510225.1. GTDB lineage: Bacteria > Bacillota_I > Bacilli_A > RF39 > UBA660 > CAJMSU01. The sequence continues at coordinate 21,974 of JAFWNS010000050.1, read as the reverse complement.
AAAAAATGAAAACAAAGAAGTAAAAACATTCCAAAAATATAATCAATTATTAGATATTGGTAATGGATACTATATAAATTTAGATTGGATAAAATCTTTAAAAGATAAAATTAAATTATATAAAGGATTAGTAACTAATAAATATAGTGATGAATTAGTTATCTATAATATGCCTCCAGAATATGGTATATTTGTAGATCAAGAATCATTAGTACCTTATTATAAAGAAGATAAAGATAAAAATATTGGAGTTAATACGGCTCAAAAAGATAAATTAATGGATGTTCGTATTCCAGGTGGTGTAGAAGTTAATGTCAGTGAAGGAACAACGAGCTATTATCACAGAAAAGAAAATCCAAACAAACATAAAACAATTAAAGTAAAGACAAGATAATCAACCCATAGGATTGATTTTTTGCTTTACATATGAGAAAATAAATTCAATAAAAAGTGTCGTTGGGAGGTGAAAGTATTAAAAAAGTATTACTTATATTAATGGTATTTTGTTGTGGTATATTACTAATAGGTTGTACTAAAGAAAAAACTAAAGATAATAAAAAGACAGAACAAAAAGATAAAATAACAAATAAAGTAGTAGTTGAAGGCGATAAAATAACAATCGATGGAGCTATATTAAAAGAAATCAATGTAATTAATCTTAATAATGTCTTTAACTTATCAGTAGTTTTTGATAATAGTAATAATGATTTGGTTAAACTAGATATGGGTAAATTTATAGTTAAAAAAGATAATAAAAAAATAACTGTATTTACTTCAGATATTGCAAAAATCAAAGCAAATGAATCATATACACAACTAGGATATCCATTAAAAGATACTGATGAGTTGAAAACTGGAGACGAAGTTGACATATATTATGGTAAAACTAAATTAGGAACTACAACAGTAATTGAAAGATAAAAGAAGGAGTAGATTATGAAAAATAAAAAATATTTATTAAGTATATTATTTATAGCAGTTGCATTCTTATTTGCAACTATAAGTGTTAGTGCTAGAGGGCTTACTACTGCAGGAAGCACTGTAACACAACAAGGTAAGTTTGATTCAACAAGGTTTATTTTTGGTCAAGAAGTTAATAATAAGGCAGAAGTAAATGGTATTTCATTTGTTGCTGGTGATAAAGTAACACTTGAAGGAAAAGCACCATATGGTTTCTATGGTGGTAATACAGTTGACGTAAGTGAAAATATAGAAACTGATGCTTTTATAGCAGGTAGATACGTTACATTAACAAACAAAGCAGTAATAGGAAGAGATGCATTCCTAGCTGCAGGTAGTATTAAAGTTAATACTACAATCGGAAGAGATTTAAGAGCAGGAGGAAACACAATTGATTTAAGTGGCGCTATTATTAAAGGTGACGCTTATATAGATGCAGAAAATTTAATATTAGATAATAATACTAGAGTACTAGGAAAATTAACTTATTCAAAAGATACTAAGGTAACTGGTTTAAATAAAGATAATATTAAAAATATAGTAGTTACAAAGGCAAAAACAAGACAAGAAAAGAAAGATGCCGGTACTATTATTTTAGAAACAATACTAAGCACAATTATGTCTATTATAACTGCATTCATAACTATGGTAGTAATATTATGGTTATTACCTAAATTAGATAAAAAACTAACTAAAGAAGAAGTAAAAGCATCTACAATAGCAAAAAAAGCTTTAATTGGTTTAGGAGTATTACTCGTAGTACCAATAGTTGCACTAATTGCAGTATTCACTGGATTTTTAACTCCAATAGCATTAATTACATTTGCAGTATATGTAGTATCTCTATATTTAGCAAGTTTACTTGTATACTATATAATCGGTAATGCTATTGATAAAAAATGGATGAAAAAGAAAAATAAATATTTATCATTACTAGTTGGTATTACAATCGTAAAAATAGTATGTTTAATACCAGTAATAGGTGGATTAATTGCAACAGTAGTATTCTTCTATGGATTAGGATTAATATTTAACTATATTAATAGCATTAGAAAAGCAACAAAATAATCAAGTTTAATACTTGATTTTTTGTTTGTACTTTTATTTAAAGAGTGATATAATCTTTACATATCAGGAGGAATGAAAAAAATGAGCAAAGAAGAGCAACCAAAGATTATGTCAGTAGATAGTTTAGTAGCTTTGTGTTACATACTTGATGATTATAAAAAATTAGATGAAAGTATAAAAACAAATTTAACAGAAAAAAATAGTATAAAAACAACAAATGATCTAGTAGATATATCTCATAATCCACGCAAAGTTGGAGGAAAAGCTGCTAGAGAAATATATAGTAAAAATAAATACACCATAGATACAATAAATAGATATTCTAATATAAGTAGCTTTCTATATTATAATGATAATTGGCATAGAAACGTGTTTTCTAAAAGAGATATAGAATATGATTTAGATTATTTCTATGAATATATTTTAAACAATAGAGATAAATTAACTCAAATTAGATCTGTGTTAAAACGAATAAAAAAACTTGGTATAAATAATTTAGAATTAGATGAAAATCTAGATTTTAGAGATAATATATATACAGTGAATCCTAACTTTTCTAGTAATGATAAAATATATTATTTAGATAATATAGTTATAATACCTAATTATGACCATGGAATGATAAAATATAAAACAATAGATTCACCATATGAAATAACTACGCAACCAGAAAATTATACAAATGATTTTTCTAAAGGTAACATATCTAAATATAATATAGATATTAAATTAAATAGTTTTGTATTCGATAAAAACAGATTACCAGATAAAATAACAAGAACTACAACATTTGAAAGAATAACTTATTTAAGAAGATGGGTTACTGATGCTTGTAATAGTGTTAGAAACTATGTTGATTTAAGTATAGATGTTGATAAATTTAAAGATATGTATAATGATATTGTAAATGATCTTATTAATACAGAAGATATAGATAATAAAGAAAGTATTCATATAATACTAAGAAAAATTAGTAATAATATTCAATTATTAGAAGCAATTACTAATGGATATAAAGAAAAAATAGTAGATAATACCGAAAATGTAAAAAGTACGGAAATAGAAAGAGAAAAAGAAGACGAAAAAGTATTAAGAAAAAAAATAATTAGAGGAAATTTTACTAATAATGACTCAAACAAATAGTTTGAGTTTTATTATGTATATATAATTAATAAATATCCATACTATTATTAGGAGGATATTATGAATAAAGAGAATATAAGTGCATTAGACGAAGTAAATAAAGGTGCATGTATGGGTATGGATGCAGTAGATTTTTTATTAGACAAAGTAAAAGATAAAAATTTAAAACAATTACTAAAAGATAGTTATAATAAATATGAAGAAATATCAGAAGAAGCTAATAAATTATATAAAAACTATAAACATGATAAAGAAGAAGCAAAAGATTCAAATATAATGACTAAAGCTATGACTTGGTCTGGTGTAGAAATGAAAACATTTACTGATAAAAGTAATTCAAAGATTGCAGAAATTATGCTTCAAGGAGTAAATATGGGTGTTATAGAAGGTAGAAAACTACTTAATAATAAAAAAATAGATAAAGATGTAAATAGTTTAATTTCTAAGTTTGTTAATATGCAAGAAAAGTTAGTAGAGGATTTAAAGAAATTTCTTTAAGTTCTTTTTTATGTTATAATTAATATAGAGGTGGGTTCATGAAAATATTAGTAGTTGGTGGTAGTTATTTTTTAGGTAGAGTATTTACTATGGTAGCATCTCCTAAACACAAATTAACTCTTCTTAATAGAGGAACTTATTCTATGAAAGAGTTAGGAGTTAATGAAATAAAAGGAGATAGACATGATAAAAATATATTAAAGATGATTACTGGAGATTATGATTGTATAGTTGATTTTTGCGCATATAAAAAAGATGATATTAAAACTATATTAGATAATACTTCTAATAATATTAAGAAGTATATATTTGTAAGTACATGTGATGTTTATGATAGAGAAGACAGAACCCTAAAGAATGAACATTATAAACTAAATCATAATACTAATAACTATCCTAAAAATTTTAAAGAATATATAGATGGTAAAGTAATATTAGAAGATGAACTTATAGAAAACTCATTAAAAAAGAATATTGATTATACTAGTGTTAGACCAGGTATGATATATGGACCATATAATTACGCAGAAAGAGAAAGTTTATATATTAAAAGTATTGTACAAAATAAAAAAGCTATATATCCAAATGATTCAGATAGTTATTTTCAAATGGTCTATGTAAAAGATGTTGCAAACGCTATACTTGAATTATGTGAAAGTATCGATAATAAACATGTTTATAATTTAATATCTAATGAAGTAATGAATTATAATAAATTTTCTAAAATATTAAAAAATGTATCTGATACAGATTACAAAGAAATATTTATAAATAAGGAAAATATAATTAAACATAATATTGAAACACCTTTTCCATATAGTTTAGAAGAATCGCAATTTTATGATGGATCACTATTTGAAGATGATTTTGATTTTGAATACACACCACATAAAGAAGGTTTACAAAAAACGTACACTGCCTTTAAAAATGTCTATAAAAAGTAGGATAAACACTAAATTATGTTATAATATATAAGTAAGGAAGTGATATTTTGATTACTACTGTACGTGAGGCATCTGAAATAGATGAAAATAAAATAATAGATCAAATTAGATCTATTGGTATTGATATGATAAATGAAGCAGGTAGTGGGCATCCTGGTATTGTATTAGGTGCTGCTCCTATAATATATAGTTTATATGCTCATCATATGAGAATAGATACCAAAGATCCTAATTATTTTAATAGAGATAGATTTGTAATGTCTGCAGGGCATGGTTCTGCATTATTATATTCTACTTTATATATGTCAGGTTTTGATTTAACTGTAGATGATTTAAAGAATTTTAGACAGTTAGGTTCTAAAACACCAGGTCATCCTGAATATAAAACCACTCCAGGTGTAGATGCTACTACTGGACCTTTAGGTCAAGGATTAGGTATGGCAGTAGGTATGGCTATTGCAGAAGCAAATCTTAGAAGTAGATTTAATAAAGATAAAAACGAAGTAATAGATTTTAATACTTATGCTTTATGTGGAGATGGAGATCTAATGGAAGGTATTTCCTATGAAGCATTAAGTCTAGCTGGAACATTAAAATTAAATAAATTAATAGTATTATATGATTCTAATAATATTTCTTTAGATGGAGATACAAATTTAACATTTACAGAAAACATAGAAGAAAGATTTAAATCTATGGGTTGGAATTATCTATTTGTAGAAGATGGTACTAATCCAGTATTAATAAGTGAGGCTATAGAAGAAGCAAAGAAAAGTGCTTCTAAACCAACTATAATAGAAATTAAAACTACTATTGGTAAGTATTCTATGTTAGAAGGTACTAATGAAGTACATGGTAAACCGTTATCTACAGAAGATATTACTCAAATTAAAGAAAAAATGGATATTAGAGATATACCTTTTGTAATAACTAAGACTACTAAAGATGACATGGAATTCTTCATAGATAGTCGTTGTAAGAATATTAAAAAAGATTTTGATAAAGCATTTAATAACTTAGATGATGAATTAAAAGAAGAATTAAATTATTTAATGAATGATGATAAAAAATTAGATATAACTGAATTAATATATGATGCTCCTAAGGATAATAAAGAAGCTCCTAGAGAAACATCACATAAGATATTGAATTCTATTGTAAATAGTTCAGATAATATTTTAGGAGGAAGTGCTGATTTATTTGGAGCTTGTAAAAATTATATAGATGATAAAGGTAATTTATCATTTGATAATTATCTAGGTAAAAATATATATTTTGGTGTAAGAGAACATGCAATGGGTGCTATATTAAACGGTATTTCTCTATGTGGTTATAAAACATATGGTTCTACATTTCTAAGCTTTAGTGATTATATGAAAGAACCTATTAGGTTAGCGGCTATGATGAGGTTACCTGTTACATATATATTTACACATGATTCTATAAGTATTGGTCAAGATGGTCCAACTCATCAACCAATAGAACAGTTAGCATCATTACGCTCTATACCAAACCTAGAAGTATTTAGACCAGCAGATGCTAATGAAGTAATTGGTACATATAAATTAATAACAGAAAAATCTGATTCTCCATCAGTTATTTCACTTTCTAAAACAAATTTACCAATACTTAAAACTACAAAAGTAAATGAAGTATCTAAAGGTGGATATGTAGTATATGATTCTGGTAGAAAACCAGCTGGTATTATAATTGCTACTGGTGAAGAAGTACATTTAGCTACTAGAGTTGCTAAAAGACTTCAAGGTAGGGGAATAGATATTAGAGTAGTATCTATGCCATGTATATCTAGATTCTTAAAACAAAGTGATGAATATAAAGAAGAAATACTACCTGTTGAAGTTAAAAAAATAGTCATAGAAGCAGCTTCTTCTATGTCATGGAATAAACTTATATTTAATGATAAATATCTTCTTACAGTAGATGAATTTGGTTCTAGTGCTACTAAAGAAGGAATATATAAACACTTTGGTTATGATATAAAAACTTTAGAAAATAAAGTAGAAGAATTATTAAAATAAGACAATAATAGACACTCATATTATATATACTAATTATGGTGATAATATGAGAGTCTATTTTATTTTTTCTATTAAATTAGAATTTATTAATCTATATTATAATAATAAGAACATATTATATTCTATTTTAAAACAAATATATTATTTAGATTCAAATGAATTAAAATATGGATATAATATATTTAATCAATTAATAAATGATATTGATAAAAATGATTTAGATAAATTTTTATACGTAAAATTACATAGAAACATACCATACTCTAAAAGAAATCATACTCATATATATAATAACTTATATAAAGATGAAGTATCTAAACTAATAGTAAAAAGATCATATATTAAATTAGAAACAGAAAATAACTACTCATCATTCTTTAAATACTTAAAAGAATACAATAGTTCATTATTTGTGTGTGATTTTAAGAATCAGAACTATTTTTTTATTAAAGATTATAATTATTAGTTGTATTATTTATATATATTTAGTAAAATATTAATAAGGAAGGTGATATAGTGGTACATGATATTATAATGATATTAATTGGATTATTAATTGGAGCAGCAGCAGGATTTTTCTTGGCAAGATATTTTATGAAAAAATATATTAAGGATAATCCACCAATTAATGAAGATATGATTAAAGCATTAATGATGCAGATGGGTAGAAAACCTAATAAAAAACAAATTAATCAAATGATGAAATCTATGGAAAAATACAATTAAAAAGATCAAACTAAATTTGATCTTTTTTTAATTTCAATGTTTTTTGTTCTGCTTGTCTAGGAATAAAATTTTCATATAAATTTAAAATTCTGGTATTAATATCTATATCTTTATAATCTCTTTTCATTTGTAGATAATAATTAGAATCACTATCTACTGTAATAATACCAACTATTTCTCTAGTTTTATTTCTAACGATATCATATTTATTTTCAGTATCAATAGAAATAGAAAAACTATCATCTGATGCAACAGGAGAAAACTTATCTTCAGACATTATACCCATATAATCATATACTTTACCTAATTGATCTATTTCATCAATACCATCTAATTTTTTAACATCTTCTAATAAGATAATTATATCTCTTAAAGCTTGTTTTTTAGTTAAAATATAATCATCAATTCTATGATTACTAAATCTATCTCCTACATATTCTTCTATTAAACTAGGATTACTAAAATACATCTTAATATTATTATCTAAATTATTAGAAGTATTTGTCTTCTTAGTAAGCTTATATTGATTATCTTTTAATAATTCTAAAGTAGTTTCCTTATAACCATCATTATATTTTTCTCTTCTATTAATAGCTAATTTAGAAAAATTAATATCATCATAATCATTCATATTATAGAAAATATTATATACAACGTTATCATTATTGATTATATATAAAATACCTTTATTAACTTGAATTAATTTATTATATATATAACTAGGATTAACATCATTAACTATCTTTTTAGGAAGTTTTGTTGTAATAGCGTTATAAAAATAAATTAAACTATCCGGCTCTTTAACCTCAATCTTAGTTAAATTAGGCTTTTCTGTAATAACAATCTTATCAATTTTATTATCAAACTCCATGTAATTTACACCTCTTCAATCAGCTTGATTATTATAGCATATTTTTAATTTAATTTCAAGATTATATTTAAATATTATTAAATATAAGATATAATAACTATAACGGTGATTTTATGAAAAATTTTAAAGAAAAATTAGCTTTAGTACCAACTAAACCCGGTAGTTATCAAATGAAAAATAAAGATGGGGTAATTATATATGTTGGAAAAGCGAAAAACTTAAAAAATAGATTAAAAAGTTACTTTACTGGTACTGCTACTGGTAAGACTAGAATGTTAGTAGAAGATATAGATGATTTTGAATATATTGTTACTTCTAGTGAATTAGAATCATTAATATTAGAAATAACTCTAATTAAAAAATATGATCCAAAATATAATATATTACTAACAGATGATAAAACATATCCATATATAGAATTAACTAACGAAAAATATCCTAGATTAAAAGTAGTTAGAAATACGAAAAGAAAAAAGAATAAAAACTATTTATATGGACCATATCCTAATGTAGGAGCCGCAAGAAAAACAGTTAATATGATTAATAGATTATATCCATTAAGAAAATGTGATAGATTAAAGAAAGATTTATGTCTTTATTATCACATAGGTGAATGTTTAGGATATTGTAAAAAAGATATTTTAAAAGAAGAAATAGATACAATGAAGAAAGAGATTATTTCTTTCTTAAAGGGAGATGCAAAAGTAATTACAAAAAAAATCAATAAAGAGATGAAAAAAGCTAGTGATAACTTAAATTATGAAAAAGCATTAGAATATAAAGAAATGTTAGAAGATATAAATATTACTTTAAGAAAACAAAAAATAGATTTAAATAATACTAATAGTTTTGATTTAATAAACTATTATACTGATAAAAACTATTTATCTATAGAAATATTCTTTATTAGAGATGGACTCTTATTTGGAAGACATAATGAGATTATACAAACTATTTCAGATTATAAAGACCAAGTATTAGAATACTTAATTAAATTTTATGAAAAGAGTAGTATATTACCTAAAAAGTTATATATACCAGATGATTTAGATGAAGAACTATTAAAAGAATATTTTAATTTAGATGTTATTATTCCTAAAAGAGGTAAATTAAAGAAATTAATAGATTTAGCAAAAGAGAATGCTAAAGAACAGTTAGATTTAAAAGAAGAAACTATAAAGAACGATGATAAAATTAGAATGGATGCTATTAATGAATTAAAAGATTTATTAAAATTAGATAATGTATCTAGAATGGAATCTTTTGATAACTCACATTTATTTGGTACTTTCTATGTAGGAGGTATGGTTGTATTTAATGACTTTTTACCATTAAAAAAAGAATATAGAAAGTATAAGATTAGTACTAATGTTAAAGATGATTTAAACGCTATGAGAGAAGTATTATATAGAAGGTATTATAAAGTATTAATGGAGAATTTAGAAAAACCTAATCTAATAGTTATGGATGGTGGTAAACTACAAATAAGTGTTGCGAAAGAAATAATAGATTCTTTAAACTTAAATATTCCTATTATTGGATTAGTAAAAGATGATAAGCATAAAACTAGTTATATAATGAATGATAAATATGAGAAATTGGAAGTTAAAAAAGATAGTAATTTATTCCTATTCTTAACTAAAATACAAGATGAAGTACATAGATATGCTATTACATATCATAGAAACATTAAATCTAAAGGAATGTTATCTAGTATGTTAGATGTTATTCCTGGAATAGGTGAAGTAAAGAAGAAAAAATTATTAAAACGTTTTGGTTCTTTAAAGAAAATAAAAGAAGCTAGTGAAGATGAATTAATAGAAGTTATTGGAGAAAAAGAAACTAAACATTTGCTTAAATATTTAAAAAATATATAGTATAATTATAAGTAGGAGTTGATTATATGAATAATAGGGGATTTACATTAGTAGAAGTAATTGCAGTTATCGCAATAATAGGTATACTTTTAAGTATAGTTGTTGTTGCTGTTACTAAAAATACTGCAGATAGTAAAAAACAAGCATATGAAGCTATGGAAACTAGTATTTATAATGCAGCTAATAATTATGTTATAGAAGAAAATAGTGTACAAGATGATTTAAATAATAACAATGTTCAAATACCAGTAGATCAATTATTAGATAATAACTATTTAGATAGATTAGTTGACCCTAATCACGGTGAGTGTACGAATGATTCATATGTAAGAGTATCTAAAAATACAAGTAACGGTTTAGATGAATATAAATACTATGTTCATTTAGAATGTAGTAGTGGGTATAAAAATGATAGAATATTCCCAGAGAATTAATAGGTGATAATATGAGTAACATAAAAGTAATGGATGAAGTTTTAGCTAATAAAATTGCCGCAGGTGAAGTAGTTGAAAAAACTATGAATGTAGTAAAAGAATTAGTTGAAAACTCTATAGATGCAGGTAGTAATGAAATTATTATTAAATTAATAGATTCAGGTGTTAAAGAAATAGAAGTAACTGATAATGGTATAGGTATGGATAGAGAAGATGCTAAACTAGCTTTTTCTAGACATGCAACTTCTAAATTAAATAGTGTAGATGAATTATTTAATATTGAATCACTTGGTTTTAGAGGAGAAGCTCTACCTTCTATCGCATCTGTATCTAATATTGAATTAAAGACTTCTAATAAAAAGATTGGTACATATATAGAAATAAACGGTGGTAAGGACCTAAAAGTAGAAGATTCTGATTTAATAGAAGGTACTATTATAAAAGTAAAAGATTTATTTTATAATACCCCAGTAAGATTAAAATATTTAAAAAATTTATATATTGAATTATCTCATATAACTGAATATGTAAATAAAATGGCTTTAGCGTATCCTAATATTAAATTTAAGTTAATTAATAATGACAAAGTATTGTTAGATACTGATGGATCTGGAGATTTATTAAAAGTAATTTACAGTATTTATGGTGCAGATGTTACAAAAAAGATGGTTGAAATAAGTGGAGAAAATGATGATTATTATATAAGTGGTTATATAGGATATCCAGAGATAGCTAGAAGTAATAGAAATTCTATAACTACATTAGTTAATGGTAGAGTTATAAAGAATAATAAATTAAATAAAACAATTATTGATTGTTATCACACTTATATACCTAAAACTAAATTTCCTATTATAGTATTAAATATTGATGTAGATCCAATACTTATAGATATAAATATACATCCTACTAAGATGGATATTAAATTTTCTAAAATGGATGCACTACAAGAACTACTAGAAGAAGTTATATCTAAAAAACTAAAAGAATTAACTTTAATACCAAACGCTAGTACTAGAGATAATAAAAGTATTAATGAAGTAAAAAATAGTATTAATGAAGAATCTAAAGAAGAAGTAATACCAGAAAGTAAAACTTATCAAGAGATAAAATTAGATTTTGAAGTAGAAGAAGTAAAAGAAGAATATGAATCTAAAGAAGAAAAACCTAGAATAAAGAAAATGATTCCTAGAGGAGTAGTATTCTTAACTTATATAATTGCAGAAAACGAAGATGGCATGTATATAATAGATCAACATGCTGCTGCCGAAAGAATTAACTATGAGAAAACTCTAAAGAAAATTAATGATAATAAAACAGTAATAGATTTATTAGTACCAGTAAAAATAGAATTATCTAGTGATGAATATTTAATTATTAAAGATAAGTTTGATATTTTAGATAATTATGGTTTTAAAACAGAAGAATTTGGTCTTAATACTATCATTATTAGAACAGTACCAAGTTGGGTAGAAGATATATTCCAAGAAGAAATAGTTAAAAAGATAGTAGATACTATACTAGTTAATGAGAAGTTTGATTTTGATCAATTTGTATGGAGAATGGCTGCTACTCAAGCCTGTAGAATGTCTATTAAAGCTAATGATTATATATCAGAAGAAGATCAAATATATCTATTAGAAGAATTAAGAAAATGTGATAATCCATTTACTTGTCCTCATGGTAGACCAACTATAATAACATATTCTAAATATGATTTAGAAAGTATGTTTGAAAGGTCATAATATGAAAGATATTATTGTAATAGTTGGACCCACAGGAGTAGGTAAGACAAAACTAAGTGTAGAACTCGCTAAAAAACTTAATGCAGAGATAATAAATGGAGATTCAGTTGCGATATATAAAAAATTAGATATAGGTAGCGCTAAACCTACTATAAAAGAAAGAGAAAATATAAAACATCACTTAATAGATATATGTGATCTTGAAGATAACTACTCAGTATTTGATTATCAAAAACAAGCTAGAAAAATAATAGATAATTTAAATAAACAAAATAAAAGAATAATTATAGTAGGGGGAACAGGTCTATATATAAAGGCACTTCTATATAATTATGAATTTACTGAAGGTACTACTAATAATGAGTATAAAGATTTAACTAATGAAGAATTATATAAAAAAGTATTAGAATATGATAAAAATATAGATGTTCATACTAATAATAGAAAAAGATTAGTGAGACTTTTAAATAAATATGAAAATAATGAAGTAATAAGTACTAAAAAAGATGAATTATTATATCCATGTAAAATAATTGGTTTAAGTACTGATAGAGATATTCTATATGATAGAATTAATAAAAGAGTTGACCTAATGATAGAAAACGGTCTATTAAATGAAATTAATGGTTTAAAAGAATACTATAAAAATTCTAGAATATTAAATAATGCCATTGGATATAAAGAATTTAATGAATATTTTAAAAATAATGATTTAGAAGATACTATAAATAAAATAAAATTAGATTCTAGAAGATATGCTAAAAGACAATATACTTTCTTTAAAAATCAATTTAATACTAAATGGTTTAATGTAGACTTTAATGAATTTAAAAATACTATAGAAGAAGTATATGATTATATAAAATAAAAACACACATTATTGTGTGTTTTCTTGTTCTACAATTGGTATAGTAATATTTTCTGCATTAGCTATTGGAGTTGTCTCTTGCTTTTTATCATCTTCTACTTCAGTTCCAAGTGATGCTATTTGATTTGTAGGAGGAGTACTATTAACAGGATTTACTTGTATAGGTTGTACAGCTGGTACTTTCTCTCCTACAGGATTAATAGATTGAACTGATTGCGCTACTACAGGAGTAGTAACTGGATTATTATTAGCAATAGGTTGTGCAGGAACAACTTTAACTTCTTCTGCTTTTTCTTCTTTAGTAAATGTAGGAATATTTAATGTATTATGATTATCTTTATTATCAATATCAATATTATTAGAATCATCACCATTAAATACAGAATCAACATCATCTATTTCAATAATACGATATACTTCATCAAAAGAAATAATACCATCTATAACTTTACCTAAAGCATCTTGAAGCATAGTAATGACTTTATCAGTATATACTAAATTTCTTAAATCTTCTTTCTTTAAATCATCACTATTTAAAGCATTTCTAATATCATCATCAAACTCTAATACTTCTTGAATAGCAATACGTCCACTATAACCATTATGACATTCACTACAACCACCTTCACTGGCATCAAACACTTTAGGAACATCTTTATTTAAAAATCTCTTTAATAATCTTTTTTCATAATCAGTAGTATCTCTTTCTACACAACATTTAGGACAAATTCTTTTAGCTAAACGTTGGGATATAATACCAGTAAGAGCAGTAGATAATAGATATCTTTCAACTCCCATATCTAACAATCTTTCTACAGTAGATAAAGCATTATTAGTATGTACAGTAGATAATACTAAATGACCTGTAATAGACGATCTAACAGCTATTTTAGCAGTCTCAGAGTCACGAATCTCACCAATTAATATAATATTAGGATCTTGTCTTAAGATTGATCTAAGAACCTTAGAAAAAGTCATACCAATCTCAGAATTAACTTGTACTTGATTAAGTCCCTCAATACTCATTTCAATAGGATCTTCTACTGTAACTATATTAGTTTCTTCTTTATTAAGAGTTTGTAAAATAGAATAAACAGTAGTAGATTTACCACTACCAGTAGCTCCAGTAATTAAAATCATTCCATTAGGAACCTGAATCATTCTTTTTAATTTTTCTAAATTCTCATCATTAAAACCTAATTTATCTAAACCTTCTAAACTTCTAGAATAATCTAATATACGTAAAACTATCTTTTCCCCTTCATTAAGTGGTAGAGAAGAAACACGAATATCTAAATCTAAATCTCCAATCTTACCTTTAATTGCTCCATCTTGAGGAAGTCTTGTCTCTGTAATATTCATATTAGCTAATAATTTCAATCTAGTAGCTAAATTTTTCTCATAAGTTTTACTAATAAAAGTATAATCTTGTAATTCACCATCTATTCTAAAGCGAACTATCATACCATCTTCCCTAGGGTCAAAATGTATATCTGAAGCTTTTGCCTTAGCAGCAGCCACAATAATATAGTCAGCTATTTGAGTAATAGGTGTTTTATTAAAATCAAACTTAACCATACTATTTCAACCCCTTTTTGTTTACTTTCCTATGGTAATTTATCTTATTTTATTATATAATAAAAATACAATAATAGCAAGAAAGTAGATGTGAAAAAATGAAAAAGTTATATAAAGGGAATAACAAAGGCTTTGTACTAGTAGAAACACTAATTGCTACTGTCTTTGTCGCGGCTATATTTGGTATTATCTATATAAACTTTTTCCCATTAATGGGAGAATATGAAAAACGAGAAAATTATGATGATGTAGACAGTAAATATGGTACTTACTGGGTTAAAAGATTTGTAGAAGACAGTGATAAATTTGATTTTAAAAACAATTCTACTTTTCAAAATAACGGATTTTTATACATAGATAAAACTAATTTCTGTACTAATATGTTTAACAATGCAGAAAAGAAAACTATATGTACTAATATGTTAAACAACCTAAAAGTAACTAAAATTATTCTAACTAATTATTATTTAGTAAATCCCCACAATCCTGAATTAGGTATCAAATCATTAGTAAAAAATAAAGATTCAAAAACAAGTTCATTCTCAGAAGAATTAAAAGATTATATATCATATCTACCAGATTATAAAAGTTATAAATCACTATATAAATTTGACTATAGAGTAATAGTAGAATTTGAAAGAGAATCTAAAGATGGTATAGGTAATACTGGGAAATATAAGACATTCTCAACTATGGAGGTCAAAAAATGAAAAAGTTAAATAATAAAGGTATGACTACTATGGAATTATTAATTACTTTTGCTATTGTTGCTTCTGTAGTATTAGCTCTATATGTAAGTATTGCTAATTTAAGATCTAGAGAAATTATTGCTTCTTATAAACAAAGTATTACTACGTATAAAGATCTACTAACAAGAGAAATACAAAATGATTTAATTATGAAAAAACTAACTGGTGCTACTACATATAGTAATAAA
Source organism: Bacilli bacterium (assembly GCA_017510225.1). Lineage (GTDB taxonomy): Bacteria > Bacillota_I > Bacilli_A > RF39 > UBA660 > CAJMSU01. The sequence goes on along the minus strand of JAFWNS010000050.1, from coordinate 6,286 downwards.
ATAGTATTTAGTTTTTCAAATAATGTAACAAAAACACTAGAAATAAATTCAGTAGTTGGAGGTAAAAACAGTAATTCACAAGCCTGTAATAACCCATCTGGCAATATAAATGATTCAATTAAATATGGAGGAGAATCACACCCTTTACCTGCAGTAGGAAGCAGTCCTATAACAACAACTTCTGGTTGTCAAAATGTAAATAATTTACGAATAGATAAAGATTCATCAAAAACATATTTTAGAGTAGAAAATAATATAGTTATCATAAAAATAACTTTATATCACCCAGATTTAGGAGATAAATATTCAATTAATATAATTGCTCCAATAAACTATAGTAGATAATAAAACAATACTAATAATAAATTGTAACATTCTACCAATAATAAAATACTTATAACTAACAGAAGTATCAGAAATGATACTTTTTACTTGCATATTTACAGATATTCCACCAAAAGAAATAAAAAATATAATAAATAAAGCTTTAATAAAATCATTATTAATTAAACTAGTTAGAAATATACCATTAATTAAATCAAATATACCATTAACAAATATAAAACTATAATTAGAAAAACTAATATACTTAGAAATTATTGTAATAATTAAATAAAAAAAGATAGAAGTACCATATATTAACAAAATTATCTTAAAAGAACTAATAACTGCCTTAGACAAACTATTAGAAAAAGTAGTATTATTACATTCATAATTTATTTTTTCAATAGTTTTAGGTCTAAATAGAAATCCAATTATAAAATTAGATATTATTAATACAATTAGAATATAAATAGGATATAACTTATTATTAAATAATATAGATACAGATCCTAAAATAAATATAGGATTCGGAAAATGTGTAAACATTAATAAATAATTAGATAATTTATCTGTTATAATACCTCTTTTATATAAATCAACTATATACTTACTACCACTAGGGAATCCACTTATTAAACTAAGTATTAATACATAAAAAACAGCTCCATTAACACGGAATAATCTATTAATATAAAATACTAAATTATAATCTAATAATAAATAAGATATAATAAAAAATATAAAACTAGCCGGAAATAACTTAGTAATAAATAACTCAGTATAATTAATAATACTAGTAATAACTAAACTAGAATTAATTAAATAAAAACATAATAGTGTAAATAATAATAAAATATAAATATAATTTCTCATAATTCTCCATTTCTTTGTTATAATTAATAATGAGGTATATATATGTTTAAAAAAGTTTATGACAAAATTAAAAATTTTATTATAGAAGAATATAAATATATATTATTATATTTAGTATTATTTATAGTGTTTTCATGGCCAGTAAACTATAACATTATTACTGGTGGAGGAATAAGTAATATAGATAGTAGGATTACTATAAATAATAAGTATAAAAGTAAAGGAAGTTTTAATATTACTTATGTTAATGAATTAAAAGGTAATGTATTTAACTACTTATTAAGTTATATTATTCCAGATTGGGATAGAGAAAATATGAATGATTATAAATATAACAATGAAGAAAATTATTATGATATTTTATATAGAAGTAAATTAGAATTAGATTATGCGAATGATAATGCTATAAAAACAGCGTACACACTAGCTAATAAAGAATATAAAGTAATATCTAAAAAAATATATGTAACTGGTACTTTTAAAGAATATAAAACTAAATTAAAATCTGGAGATCAAATACTAGAAATAGATAATAATAAATTTAATACTTTAAAACAAGTAAGAAAATATATTAATAGTACCAATAATAAATATGTTAATATAAAAATAAAAAGAAATAAAAAAGAAAAAATTATTAAAAGTAAAATATATAAATATAAATATAATAAATTAATAGGTATTGCCATACAAGAAGTTAGTAAGTATAAAACAAATCCTAAAGTAAAAATAAAATTTAAAGATAGTGAATCAGGTCCATCTGCAGGATTAATTACTACTTTAGAAATATATAATGAATTAACAAAAAAAGATATTACTCATTCATTAAAGATTGCAGGTACTGGTACTATAGAAAGTGATGGCAAAGTAGGAGAAATAGGTGGTATTAAATATAAACTACTAGGAGCAGAAAAAGCTAAAGCAGATATCTTTTTAGCGCCTTCAGGTAAGAATTATAAAACATGTATTAAACTAAAGAAAAAAAGAAAACTAAAAATTAAAATTATAGAAGTAAAAAATATTAAACAAGCTATTAGGGAATTAAATAAAATAAAACCCTAATAGCTTTTAATATATTTATAAATAATGGTTAAAATAGTATTAGGTGATACAATGAGAATACTAATAACTGGAGCTTCTTCTGGTATAGGATATAAATTAGGAAAAGAACTAATAAAAAAAGGTCATACAGTATATTTAACTACTCATACTGATAAAGAATTAGTAACCTTAAAAGCTAAATTATTAGAAGAAAGACTAGATGCTTTAAGTTTTAAAATGGATATAACTACTAAAGATATAAACTTAGTAGATAAATTAAAAATAGATTGCCTAATTAATAATGCAAGTATAGGTATAGGTGGATCTATTTTAGATATGAGTATAAAACATTTAAAAGAAAACTATGATGTAAATATATTTTCTTCTTTTAAATTAATACAAAAAGTATATAAAAATATGTTAAAAGATAAAATAAATGGAAAAATATTTATAATATCTTCTTTATCATACTATATAAATTTACCGTTTTTAGGATGTTATACATCTTCAAAAGCTTCTATTTCTACACTAACAAAAACCCTTCAAAAAGAAATAAAATATTTAGATAATAATATAAAAATATCTTTAATAGAATTAGGTGCTTATAAAACAGGTTTTAATGATGTAATGATAGATAATAAAGAAAAATATCAAAATAAAAATAAATTATTTAATTATAATAAAATAACTAAATTACAAAAAAAGTTCTTTAAAAAAATAGAATCTAGTAATTATAAACCATTAATAAATAAATTAATTAGGAATATAGAAAGTAAAAATTCAAAAAAAATAATAAAAAAACCGAAAATATTAAGTATTTTTACAAAAATATATTTACTTTTTCACTAAAAAGTTTTATTATAATGTGTCATAGACTTTCAGGAGGTCAATTATGGCAGATAAATATATAACTATGTTATTAGAAAAACATACACTTAGAGAAAATGAGTATATATATACACCAGTAGATGCAATCACAATTAAAGAAGATGGAACTAATTTATTAGATGAAAATGATGATATAATATTTCCAATCAGTACTATGGAAGCATGTGATCCAAACATAAAATATGCTATTGACTCTTTTTTATGTAATTATGAAGCATATATTAAAAATAGTGAAAATAAAGATGATGAAGATAAAATAAGAGATGAGTATTTTGATTTAAATAAACAATTTTATTTTCATGTTGTACATGATGATAAAAATGTACAAATTACTACTTTAAATACTGGTATTAACTTAAATTTAGATCCAGATAGTTTGGATTATGCAAAAAGAGTTGCAGAAAATATAAAGAATAACAGATATACTACAGAAGATTTAAAATTAATTAGAAATAATGTTAAAAGAGAAGAACTAAGAGCTACTGAAATTGGTAAATTATTTGATAGCGCTATTAAAATATACGATGAAAATAAACAATATGAAAATGATGAATATGAAATGAGAGGAATTAATAACATAGATAGATTATACAAACAAGTAACAAGAACTTTAGTATCCCAAGATAGGGCAGCTGAAGAGTTTATTACTAGATTAACTATGTTAGATTTAGATCGTAATAACAGAAAAGGAATATTATTAACTGGAGATTCTGGAGTAGGTAAGACTAAATTAGTAGAATTAGTATCTAGATATTCAAAAAGACCTGTTTTAATGATAGATTCTACACAATTAACTATTCCTGGATATGTTGGTAAAAATATAGAAGAATTTCTATATGATTTATTAGATCAATGTGATTTTGATATAGAAAAAGCAGAAAAAGCAATTATATTCTTTGATGAAATAGATAAAAAAGGTTCTTCTAAGAAAAGTGATGTTTCAGGACAAGGAGTTCTAAATCAATTGTTAAAATTCTTAGATGGAGCTACTTATACTGCATGTGAAGATGCTGCACATAAATCTAATGCATATATGAATATAAATACTGATGATATGATAGTAGTAGCAGGTGGAGCTTTTAATGATGTTTATCATAGTCCTGATAATAATAATCCACTAGGTTTTGGAGGGAACAATAAAGAAGAAGCATCAGAAAACAATGTCTCAGTAGATGACTTTGTAGAAAAAGCTCAAATGCCTAGAGAATTTATGGGAAGATTTTCAATAATACATTTAAATAGTTTAGAAGCAAAAGATTATGAAAGAATACTAAAAGAATCAGATGAATCACCATTAATATCTGCTAAAAATGTATTTAAGGAAATGGATAATGTAAAACTAACATTCACTAATAATTATATAAAAGCAGCTTCAGAACTTGCTTATAATAGAGAAGTAGGAGTAAGAGGTTTAAGTGATATAATTACTGAATCTATAAACAATCCATTTAGATATATTAATCAAAATTTAAATAAATATAAAGAGGTAATTATAGATGATAATATATTATTAGATCCAGATGATTATCAATTAAAAGAAAAGTCAAATACTGACAACAAGACATTACAAAAATTACCAGAATTACCAGAATAGTATTGTAATATACAAGCAATTATGTTATATTTATATTGCTTGTATTTTATGGCGATGTAGCTCAGTTGGCTAGAGCGTTCGGTTCATACCCGAAAGGTCGTGGGTTCGACTCCCTCCGTCGCTACCATATAAAAATAAAACTAACAAATGTTAGTTTTTTCTTTTTATTTTATATTTTGAAATTCCTTTATTATTAATCTTATCAGAAATTTTTTCACTCATTTCTTCAATAGTAGAATCAGAATTATAATAATATTCCATATTAGATAATACTTCATCTTCTACAAATCTATAATAATTAAATTCATATTCACTTTTATCACTCTTTATTTCAACAACCTTAGATCTTTTAAAAACTGACTTCTCAATACTATATATATCAAAATTAGGTATTATATCTATTGTTTTAGTACATACAGGACAAAAACACTTATAAATATTACCTACCTTATGAACTTCATTATCATTCCATTTAAATACTAATTGATGAGAACATTTCTTCATTAATTTATTTTCCTTCCATGTTAATTTCTTCTCATCACGTTCTAATTTTAAACGTTGTTTAAATAAATCTCTTCTTTCTTTAATAATATCAATCTTTTTCATAGTAAACCTCCTGAAAGCAAATATATTATAACACATTTTACTATTATTTGATATAATAAATATGGAGGAATAATTTATGAGTTTAGAAAAAAGAGTTGAAGAAATTGAAAAAAGAAATAAAAGAGTAGAATTAGATAAAAAATGGGAAACTAGTTGGACTAGAAAATTATGTATACTATTATTAACTTATATAGTAGTAATTATCTATTCATATTTTATTAGTAAATATAACAATATTTTATTTAGTTCACTAGTACCAGTAATTGGATTCTTTTTATCTACTTTGTCCTTACAATTAATGAGAAAATTTTGGGAAAAGAATATCAATAAGGAGTAATTATGAAAATAATAAATAATAAATTAAAGAACAATTTAAATATAAGAACAGAAAAAGATTTTCCAGTAGAAGGAATAGAATTTATCGATATTAATCCATTAATATTAGAAAAAGATGTTTTTAAAGAAATAGTAGATTCATTTGTAGAAGAAATTAAAAATAAGAATGTTGATTATATAATTGCACCTGAAGCTAGAGGATTCTTATTTGGAGGGGTAATTGCAGATAGATTAAATATTGGACTAGTTCCAGTAAGAAAAAAAGGTAAACTTCCTCCAACAACTATACAAGCAAAAATTGATTTTGAAAAAGAATATGGTAAAGATACATTTGAATTACCAAAATTAGTTAATGATAATTTTAAAGACAAAAGATTTTATATTATAGATGATATATATGCAACTGTAATACATTGAAAGCAATAGAAAAAGTAATTACAGACTTAGGTGGAACAGTTATAGGTAAAGGTGTAATTGTAAATATAGTTGAATTAAATAATGATAAAGATATCTTTTCTTTAATAGATATTAATGAAGAATAAATATATCTTTATTTTTTTCTTATTTTAATATATAATTATAGTGTTATTTGATGCCCTATAGCCAAGCGGTAAGGCAGTGGACTCT
>JAFWNS010000049.1 GCA_017510225.1 Bacilli bacterium | reverse complement strand
TTATAATGTAACTATATATGAAGTTCTACATAAAGCAGGAGGAGTATTAACTTATGGTATTCCAGAATTTAGATTACCTAAAGATATAGTAGAAAATGAAGTAAATAGTCTAAAAGATTTAGGTGTAGAAATAAAAACAGATGTACCTATTGGAAATGCCATAACAATACCAGAATTACAAAAAGAATATGATGCCATATTCTTAGGTACAGGAGCAGGTCTTCCTAGATTTATGAATATTAAAGGAGAAGATGCTAACGGAGTATTTTCTGCTAATGAAATATTAACTAGAATAAATTTAATGAGTTCATATAAAGATGATAGTAAAACACCAATTAAAAAAGGAAAAGTTGCTTATATTATTGGTGGAGGGAATGTTGCTATGGATGCAGTTAGATCTCTAAAAAGATTAGGAGTAGAAACTCATCTAATGTATAGAAGAAGTATGGAAGAATTACCTGCTAGAAAAGAAGAAGTAGAACACGCTAAAGAAGAAGGAATAGATTTTGATTTACTAACAAATCCTACAGAAATACTCACTGATAAAGATAATAATGTTATCGGTATGGAAGTTGTTGATATGGAACTAGGAGAAGCTGGAGAAGATGGTAGAAGAAGTGTTAGTGAGAAAAAAGGATCTAATCACAAAGTAGATTGTGATATGGTTATTATGGCACTAGGTACTTCTCCAAATCATGAAGCATTAAAATCTAGTGATATTAAACTTACTGATAGAGGTTTAATAGTAGTAGAAGAGTCTAAAACATCACTTGATAATGTATATGCAGGTGGAGATATAGTAACAGGAGCTGCTACTGTAATACTTGCTATGGAAGCAGGTAAGAAAGCAGCCCATGAAATAATTAACAGTTTATAAAAAAAGGAGCCATAATGGCTCCCAATCTATTTATAGAGGATCTTCACATTATACAGTGAACCTTCCTCAATAATAATATATGTAATAGTAATAAAAAATATACAAAAAATTGAAAATATTTACCTAATATGTTAATTTATAACTAATAAATGGGTACAATAGAAAAGAGGATAATATGGAAAAAAGTGATTTAAAGAAAGAATTATTAGAAGAAACTACAAAAGTTAAAGAACTATGGAGGTTACTTTGACATAGATAAAAAGAAAGAAGAAATTAAATCTTTAGAAGAAGAAATGACTAAACCTAACTTTTGGGATAATAAAGAAGAAAGTGAAAAAGTTGTTTCAAAACTTAGTGATTTAAAGAATATTACTTCTAGTATTATTAGTATTAAAGAAAAATTGGACTCTGATAATGAACTAATTGATTCTTTAGAGGATAATGATTCTGATATGTTAAATATTATAGAAGAAGAATTAACTAATTTAAAGAAAGATATAGATGAAGTATCTTTAAATGCTTATTTAAGTGGACCATATGATAAAAATAACTGTATTTTAGAAATACATCCAGGAGCAGGAGGAACAGAGTCTTGTGATTGGGCTTCTATGCTTTATAGAATGTATACTAGATACTGTGAAAAAGAAGGTTATAAAATAGATATACTTGATTATCAAGATGGGGATGAAGCTGGTATTAAGAGTGTTACTATGTTAATTAAAGGTACTAATGCTTATGGATATTTAAAGAATGAAAAAGGTGTTCATAGATTAGTAAGATTATCACCTTTTGATTCTAATAATAGAAGACATACATCTTTCGCATCTATAGAAGTAACCCCAGAAATAGAACAAAATAATGATGTAGAGATTGATGAAAAAGACTTAAAAATAGATGTATATAGATCAACAGGAGCAGGAGGACAAGGAGTAAATACAACAGATTCAGCAGTTAGAATTACTCATCTACCTACTAAGATAGTAGTAACTTGTCAAAATGAAAGAAGTCAAATTCAAAACAAAGAACAAGCTCTAAAAGTATTAAAAAATAAACTATTACTTTTAGAATTAGAAAAACAAGAAAAAGAATTGAATAAAATAAAAGGAGATCAAATGAATATAGATTTTGGATCTCAAATAAGAAGTTATGTTATGCATCCATATTCTATGGTTAAAGATCATAGAACTAATGTAGAAACTAGTAATGTAGATAAAGTATTAGATGGAGATATTAATTTATTTATAGAGGCAAATTTAAAAAAGGAGCTATAATATGAAT
>JAFWNS010000048.1 GCA_017510225.1 Bacilli bacterium | reverse complement strand
TTTTGAAACATAATTAACGTTTTGAGAACTGTGGTGCTCTACGAGCTTTCTTAAGACCTGGTTTTTTACGTTCTTTCTTACGTGGGTCTCTTGTAATGAATCCAGCTGCTTTTAATGTTTTTCTAAAACTATTTTCTGAGTCTGCTGGTGTAGTACTATCATATTCTAATAGTGCTTTTGTAATACCATGACGGATAGCTCCAGTTTGTCCTGAGAATCCTCCACCTTTTACTTTAGCATCTACATCAAACATATCTCTAGTATTTGTTAAATCAAGTGGTTGACATAAATCCATAACTAATACTTCAAATGGTAGATAATCTTTAACGTCTTGTCCATTAACTGTTATTTTACCTTTTCCTGGAGTTAATGTAACTCTAGCTACACTAGTTTTTCTATGTCCAGTTCCACAATATGTGTTTGTATTTTTCTTAGCCATATATGAACCTCCTATTTAACCTCAAGCACTTCTGGCTTTTGAGCCTCTTGCTTGTGTTCGCTTCCTTTGTATACAAATAGTTTCTTATACATTTGTCTTCCTAATCTATTATGTGGAAGCATTCCTTTAACAGCTCTTTCCATCATTTCTTCTGGATATCTTTCTTTCATTACTCTTGCAGTTCTTTCTCTTAATCCACCTTGATACATTGAGTGATTATAGTAAATCTTCTTATCTAATTTATTTCCTGTTAAATTAACTTTTTCTGCATTGATAATGATTACATAATCTCCACAATCTACATGTGGTGTATAAGTTGGTTTATGTTTTCCGCGAAGATAAGTTGCAGCTAGAGTTGCTACTCTACCTAATGTCTTTCCTTCAGCATCAATCACATACCACTTACGTTCAACTGTTTCCTTTTTTTGCATGTAACTTTTCATAATTTTTCTCCTTTACTTAAATTAGGTTTTCCCAGGACCTAATTTACGTGGGGATATTTCGAATGTACCGATTATGATTATACTAAAAAAACTAATAAAAATCAATACTTTTATTAGTTTTTTACTTAATTATCACAATATATGTTAATTTTTACTTATTTATTACTTATAAGATACTTTTGTAAGATATAGTCCTACTGCAGGAGCAGTTTTACCATCTTTGCTTCTATCTTTTCTATCTAATAGTTCTTTTATATGTTTAGGATTCTTTTTTTCTTCACCTACTTGGATAAGACTTCCTACCATATTTCTTACTTGATATCTTAAGAATCCATCACCCTTAAAAGTAATACATATAATGTTGTTTTTCTTTGATATATAAGCCTTTTCTATAGTTCTTATACAGTTTTCTTTTACTTTGTTTTCAGTAACAAATGATCTAAAATCATGTTTACCTACTAAGTATTTTAATCCTTCTTTCATGGCATCTATATTTAGTTTGTAGTTGTATTGAAAGATATAGTTTCTATCTATTGGATTATATTCTCCCATATTTATATAATACTTATATTCCTTACTTACTACATTATATCTAGCATGGAAATTATCTTTAACTACTTTAGTATTTATTACATGAATATCATCTGGTAAATAACTATTCATAGCTCTTTTTAGTTTATATTCATTAATATCTACATCTATATCTACATGTCCATACTGGCATTTAGCATGTACTCCTTTATCTGTTCTACCTGTACATACTATATCTGTTTTCTTATTATTTATTTTAGTTAATGCATCTTCTAATTCTTTTTGAATAGTTTTTTTATTAGGTTGTCTTTGAAATCCATTATAACTAGATCCATCATAAGAAAATTTTATTAAAAATCTCACTATATCACCCCTATACGTGTTTATATATATCTTTTATTATATCTCTTATATCTTTATGATAACCAAGTTTAATACCTTTTTTTCTTGCTTTATAAGTAAATAATACTATATCTGGTATATCAAATTTATATTCTTTTAGATAATCTACTTTAGTATATAAACTATTAGTTTTACCTTCTATTAATACTTCATTATCATATAAGAATACTATTTTATCAGTATACTTATATAAAATATTACTATTATTACTAAATATTATTATTAATTTATTATATTGATCTTTTAATTTAGTAAATAATCTATGTAGTTTCTTTTGATATTTATTATCTAAACCTATAAATATATCATCAAATATTAATATATCTGGATTTGATAGTAATCCTATTGAAATAGCTATTAATTTCTTTTCTGAATTAGATAAAGTATTATAATATCTATCTAAATATGTCTTATTTAGACCTACTATTCTTAAAGAATCAATCATTTTTTTATTTTCATCTTTAATCTCTAATCTTTTATATTTAATAATATATTCCATATATTCTTTTACTGTAGTATTTATTTTTAATTCTTTTTCTATTAGACTTATCTTTTTTCTATATTTATTTATATTATCTTTATCTACTTTAGTACCATTTATAAATATATTACCTTTATAATTAATATTTAAATCTAAAATATTCATTAATATTTCTTTATTTTTACCAGTGATTCCTATAATATGATTACTTTTTAGTGTTAAATCATAGTTAGATTTATTATAGCTTGCATCTACTAATTTTATTTCCATAGATCTTTAACCATCCTATCCATATCTAACTTTATATTATCTACTAAATTATAATCTTTTAGTTTTACTGATAAATCTATCATAAATGGTAATTCTAGACCTAATCTATTTAATAAATTGTCTTTTTCTAATACTTCTAGAGGTTTTCCCTCTAAAACTATTTTTCCTTCAGATAATATATATAAATAATCACTATCTATTGTATTATTTAGGTTACCTGTAGTTAGAATAATAGTTAATTTGTCTTTTTCTTGTAGATATTTTAATATTTTTAGTATTTCATTAGTTTCTTTATCACTTAAATATAATAATATATCATCAAGTAGTAGTATTTTAGGTTTTAATATTACTTCCTTTAGAATATTTAGTTTTAATTTATTATATTTATCTAAATTATTAGGGTTAGTTTTTTCATATTTAGTTAATTTGAATAATTTCATTAGTTCTTTATATCTGTTTTTTAACTTTTTATCTAGTAGATAGTTTATTTCATCTTCTACTGTATTAAATAAATATAAATTATCAGTTCCATATATTACAGATCCAACTACATCTTTATATTCTTTTAGACTATATTCTTTTATATCTTTATTATTAACTTTTATTTTATTATTAGTATCTATTTCTTTGTTTAATACTTTAATTAGTGTTGTCTTACCACATTTATTAGAACCAGAGATAGTTATAAAGTCATTTTTATTAATAGAAATATCTATATTATGTAGTATATCTTTATAATCTAGATCTTTTATATTAATAATACTTGCCATAATCTACCTCCTTAATGTTTTATATTATATAATAAATTATATAAAAATAAAAGACCAATGTTATTGGTCTTTATTACTATTCTTTTTTTCAATGCTTTTTTTGACAACACTTCCAACTACACTATCACCTAGTGCTGCATTGATTACGCTATCACCAAATTTATTACCAGTTAATGAATTAAGCATACCTTTATTGGTTGTTCCATTAACTGATGTGTTATTAGCACCAACAATAGTAGAATTACTAAGTCCATTTCTAGTTTTAATGAATGTATCTACTGTTTTTAGATTTTTAATTTCTCTTTTAGTTTCTTTTTCATATGTATGTCTAGCATCTGAGTTACGATATCTTAGATACATTATGATATAGTATACTATACCAAAAGCTAAGAAGAAATATCTATAATCTTGTTCTACAAATAACATAGCAATTATACCTAATATTTCTATTATAGCTGAGATGAATATTAGTCTAGGTTGATGTATTGGTACACTACCCATAGTTTCTTCTGTTCTAGCATTTACTGCAACATAATGAAGTAAACTTTTATCACCTTTTTTTTGTTGATAACTATATAACCATACTGGTAAATAAGCTGCTTTCCATTGTTGTCCTTTAACGCTTAGGTTTTGACTTGACCAAGCAACACCACGATCATAGTTTTGTAATGAATCATTGGCTGCAAATCTAGCTATATCAGTTGCTTGTGTATTTACTAAGTCTTTTAATTGTTCTACATTTGTATCTCTTTTTTCTGATGTATAACCTTTTAAGTAATTAGCGTTATATTTAACACAGTTTTCTGTATCAAATGGCATTATTGAGTTAATTATATTATTTGTTTTTTCTTTAGATGAATTATCTAATCTATCAGAATTAGATTCTATTGATAATTCATTTATAGTTATATCAAAATCTCTTTCTACATGATAAACATCTGCATCATAACGTCTTTGTCTATTATCACCACTACCTACATAATAAGCCCTTTTTTCATGTTCACCTTCTCCAACAAAGTTAGCATGTCCATTAACATCTACTAACATATATGGGAAATATACACCCATTATATTTTCTGTTGTGAATTCTTTTTTAAATTGTGGATGAGCAAAGAACCTTCTTTTATGAACAAATGTCTCTATATGAGTTCTCGCATCTTCCTTAGTAATCTTAAATGGTAATATTTCATCTGGTACACTACCGTTAGGTATTTGTGCATTAAGTGATAAAGTATTACGACACCAGTGACATCTAGCTTGTGCAGATGAAGCAGTATCTATTACTACTTCTGCTCCACAACTACTACATTTAAGTGTTATAACATCTTTAGCATCTGCTTGTATATCTTGTAATCCAGAAGTTACTACCTGTCCTTCTAGTTTAGATATATCTTCTACCATACCTTCTAATTTTTCTGGTTCAAATTCACATCTACAAAAGTTACATCTTAATTTACCATTCTTAGAAGGTGATATATCTGTAGAACCACACTTTGGGCATTTATCTTGCCCATTTACTTGATTTTTATCAGTTTGTACTACTGTTTTTTCATTACTATTAGAAGATTGTACTTTATTATCTTCTTTCATTATTATAATCCTAAAGTTTGAGCTTTAATTTTATCGTAATCTTCTTGTGAGATAGCTCCTGCATCTAATAGTTTTTTAGCTTCTAATAGTTTAGCAGTAGGATCTTCTGCAGCAGGTTGTGCTCCCTGAGCTGGTTGTTCTGCAGCAGGTTGTGCTCCTTGAGCAGCCCCTGCAAATCCTGGTTGATATGTTGAACCGTTTTCAGGTTGTTGCATAGCTCCCATCATATTTCCAGCAGCGTTCATTCCCATACCCATGAAGGCCATGTTAGCTCCGCCACCATTTTCTCCAGCTCCTTGCATACCTCTAGCAGCAGCTTGTTGCATAAACGCATTACCTCTAGCTCCTGATAAAGCATCAGCTTTCTTAACATCTTTCATTAGTTCTTTAGTATCTTCATCGTATTCAATAGCTAAGATTGCTACCTTAACAATTTCAAGTCCTCTACTACTCTTCCATTGATATCCATCTTCAACAGCAGCAGATAAACTTTGTGCAAATCCAATTTGATCTCCTTGAATCTTAGACATACGATTTCCTTTACTAGGATCGTTTGTATAATTAGAGAATGCAGCTGATAGGCTTCCAACTACTTCATTAAATAATTGTGAAGCTGCATCATTTTCCATATCTGCAAAATCAAATACTGGTGCATCTGCTTGTAAGTAAGTTGCTGGTACAAAGTTTTTAACAAATAATAGTGGATCTACTATTTTTAAAGTATAAGTACCTCTTGTAACTGCTCCTACTTGTGTTCCAAAGAATGCATCATCCCAATAAATTTCTGATTGAGTTCCAAATTTATTGTTTGGTATTTCTTTTAAATTAACATAAAATGCTAATTGTTGTGCTCCTGGTTGTCCACCAAATTTAACTTTTTCCCAAGATGATTTTAAAGTTTGTCCAAATAATCCATCTCCTGCAAAAACAGATTTTGAATTAGGATCATCTGAAGTATAAGTAAATCCTCCTGGTTCTGCAACACATCCAGTAATAGCACCATCTTGTACAGTAATTAATGCCATACCATCTGGTACAACTATCTTACTACCATTAGTAATAATATTTTGATTACCTTTAGTATTTTCTCCTCTTCCATTATTTTGTGATTGTAATACTGCTTGATATAAAGCAGCTGTCCCTTCGACATCGTTTCTTGGAGTATAGAAGTCTTTCCATTGATCAGCAAATGTTCCTCCTAATGCTCCTGAAAATGCTTTAATAAATCCCATTTTCTAATTCCTCCTTATAATAACATTATATCTATACTTATTTATAAAATCAAGTTATTATGACACATAAAAAGTTAGCATTAGCTAACTTCTATTTAGATACCTTTTTAACAGATATATCTAAGAATTTTAAATCCTCTTTATTAGGTTTTGAGAATCCTTCATATTCAACATAATAATATCTATCAACATCTATTTTATATACATAGGATGCTTTATAAGAAGTTTCCTTCGTAGTATTATGAGTATACTCTAATATGTAATATTGATATTTATTACCATTAATTTTTTCTGTTTTTAAATCACTTAAAGATACATTTACATAACCTGCATTCTTAACGCTTTTTTCACTACTTTTTATACTGCTAAACTCATCAAATCCATCATATGAATAAAAGTAATCTATACGCATATGTACATGTTTATAGTGTTTAGGATCTTTACTATTTGTATACCAGTTCCAACTACCATTATTCTTATCACTTGCTTTATAATCTTTACCTATTTTATAAGTTAATTCATATTCAGTATGGTTTCTATCATCTACTATAGTATCAGTTTTAGAATTAACTTCTTCTTTTACTTCTTTTTCTTTAGGTTTTTTATTTAGCATAAATATTACTTGTGTACAAGCTAAAGCTATAAGAGCAGTAATTAATACTACTATTACGGCATGTTTTTTATGTTTGTTATTATTTGTAGGCTGATTATTTATTGGTTGTGGATTATTCATTGGTTGTTGGTTATTATTATTTAATATTTCTATGTTATTATTATCATTCATATAGTTACCTCCTATTTTTAATCATCATCATTCTTTTTAGCAACTTTCTTAACAATAATATCTAAAAAATCTAAATCACTATTAGTTAGTTTTATATTATTATCTTTATCTTTTTGCTCAGTTGTTTCATATTCTACTAAATATAACTTATCTTCACCTATAGGAGTACAATATATAGTATGATCACTTCTGAAAACAATATAATCTTCATAAGAATAGTAGTAGTATTCTCTATTGTTAATTTTCTTTGTTTTTATATCGCTAGTTACAGTTTTATATTCATCATTTTGTTCATCACGATATTCCTTGTCATTTTCTAAGTATGATTTACATTGATTACTACTGTTTTCTTCTGTATCAACATCCCATTCTATTTCTATTTTAGCTGATTTACTGAAGCTATCTTTTGTTAGAGAATAATCTTTATTACTACGGCTATTATAACCGCTTGCTTTAAAATCTTTTGGTATTTTATATTGTACAACATATTCTGGTTCATCTGGATCGTCAGTAATTTGATTTTCTTTATATTCGTTAGCATCACTAGCAGAGATTGTTTGATTAGAACTTCCAGTTTTAGAACCACCATTATTTGTTATCATGAAAACAATTAAACCTACTATTATCAATCCAAATATAACTAATACTATTTTTAGTCCTTTATTACTCTTGTTTGGTTGATTATTCATTGGTTGTGGTTGCACTGAATTCATTTGTTGACCAAAGTTTGCTTGATTATCTAATGGTTGTGTTACATTTGGTTGGTTATCTATTACATTGTTTGTTGGTGCTGGTGGTTCTGTTGATGGCATTGGTTCTGGTACTGGTGCTGGTTGTGGTTCTTGAACAACATTTGGTTGTATATTCTCTACTGGTTGTGGTGTTATTTGTTCTAGGTTTTCTACTGGTTGTGGTTGTTCAACATTTTGTTGAATATTATCTACTGGAACTTGGTTTGTTGGTTCCTGTATATTGTTTTGATTATTTAAATTATTATCATTCATACTACTACTCCTTTTATTCGATATTCGTTCCCTTATACTCTACATTTAAAAATTTTAAGTCTTCCTTAGTTGGAAGTTCATGTCCATAGTAATCTACTTTCCAATAGGCATCATCTTCCAATTTGGTTATATAATTAACATAACAATATTTCTTATTTAAAATATTGTAAATATATTCTATTTGCACATATTCATAAGTTCTACCATGTATCTTTTTCTTTTGTAAACCAGTGTAATGTATTTTACTATAGTCTTTTGGTTTGGATTTTATCTTTTTATAATGATTCTCCATTCCTATATAGGCTGATTCTGGAGTTAAATCATTGAAGCTTGATATTTCTACTTCTATTTTCTTATCTTCTTTCTTATTACGATATTGTTTATATTCATCTAATGTATATTTCTTTATTAATTTATATTTTTTAGACTCTTCATAATTAATTTTATATTTATGATAAAAGGTCTCTTTTTTTGCTGTTCCAGTTAATTTGTTTTCTTTCTTTGGTTTATTAAAAACTAAAAAACTTATTATACCTAATAAAACTATTACTACTATACTTATTATTACTATTAACTTCTTATTTTTCATATACAATCTCCTATGATAACATTATATATTTACTTTTTAATAATAGCAAGTGATTAGACAAAAGAAAAAGTTAACTAGTGTTAACTTTTGTTTTTCTTTTTATGTATTGTATTTAAAGAAATGATTGTTATTCCTACTAGAATACAAATAATTGCATTTATTAATATTATTTTAGATACAGAAGCTGCTGTATCTGGTACTGATACTACTTCTTCTCTTTTATTAGTACTATTAGTACTATCTTTACTAGTATCTTGTTCTTGATCTGCATAAATATTTTCTTCATGTTCTCTTAGCGTAGTATCAATCTCATCAAGTTTAACTTCTATAGCAGGTCTTACTCCATATAATTCTGCATTTGCTGGAGTCCAACCACCAGCTGCCGTACCAATTTCTGCATCTAGTTTATATGACATGTAGCTTTGTGCTGCATAGAATTGTGTCTCTAACCAATAACCTGTAGTATAGTTAAATGCTGAATTAAAAAAATCATAAGTATATTTTGTATTTTCCTTTATAAACTCACATTGTGGTTTTCCAACACCAGCCCAACAGTCTACTGATTTTAACTCATTAAGAGTTAGAAGTCTAGCTGCAAATCCTTCATAACTAAAGTTAGGGACAATTGTTGTGCCATTATCAATTGTAATATTTCTAATTGTACTAGATAAAGCTACATTGTTCCATAAGCTTGTAGTTGGCAAGTGCGATTTAGCTACTTCTGGTCCTGCAGCAACGCTAATACCTTTATCATGATAATGAACTTTATTATTTTTAGCATTTGCTATTCCATTGTATGTATTGTTGTAATATAGTAACACTGCATAATTACTATTAGTATTTAAGGGTGTTACATAATAAAATCTTTCTTTATATGGATCAAATATTCCATCACTATTGACATCACAATCAAGTGCATCACCTAATGCCAAAGATGCTGAATTACCATAATTTCCATATACTACATCACTCCCTTTTGAATGACCATTATCGCTGTGCGAACAAGTATATACAGAATATGCTGAGGTTGCATTACAAACTTCTTTATGCAGTTTAGTAGCTCTTTTACATACTGTTTTGGCATTAACATTTGTTATTCCAAATATACAGAATACTATTAATATTAATAATAAATATTTTTTAAAGTTTTTCATATACTCCTCCTATTCTAATATAATTGTATATTTCTATGGATAGTGATGTCAATTATTAGTGTTTTTTTATATGTAAAGTGTGTAAAAAAAAAGTTAATTACTTAACTTTCTTTTTTTGTATTCTATGTACTATTCTTAACATAAATTTATCTGATACGAACCTTGAGAAGAATTTAGACATTCTCATACCAAATCCTGGTATTATTAACATTTTCTTTTTGAACATTTTATCTATAGCATATTTAGCCACATAACTACTTTTTTTAGGTTTTACTCCAAATTTAACTCCAGCAACATTATTAAAGTTTGTATCTACTGGTCCAGGACATAATACTGATATATGTACATTTTTCTTTTTCTTTTTTTCTTCATAATTTAATGCTTCTGATAGTTGATATACATATGATTTAGTTGCATAATATGTAGCCATTAATGGACCTGGTTGGAAGGCAGCAGATGAAGCAACATTTAATATATAACCAAAGTTTTTAGCTTCCATATCTTTAAGAAAAGCTTTAGTTAATATATGAACTGCTTTTATATTAGTATTTATCATATTTAATTCATTAGTTAAATCTGTATCAGTAAAGTAACCAAAATCACCATATCCAGCATTATTTATTAATATATCAATATTTTCTTTCTTAGTTAGTACATATAATTCTTTAGCTTTTTGTTCTATTGATAGATCAGCTACTATGATTGTTACTTTAGTAGGTAGAGATTCTTGTATTTGTTCTAATTTTTCTTTAGATCTAGCTACTAATATAAGTTCATATTTCATACTAGCTAGGTATTTTGCCATTTCTAACCCTATACCTGAAGATGCTCCTGTTATTAATGCTTTCATTTTAACACCACCCTGTAGTAATTATATTGAATATCCTACTTTTTCTTCTTTTTTATCTTCTCTTAATCTGTTTGTTATAGTTTGTTTTAATCTAAGTACATTAGCTCCTTTTATATGTATACTTTTCTTATTATCTGTTTTATTTCTTTGTAATAGTACTTTATCTATATTTTCTATTCTTTCTATATTACTATTTAATATTTTAGATATTTCTTTTAATTTTTTTATTAAGTATTCTATTTCATATGTATTTTTATTTTCACTAAAACATTTATCTATTCTTTGATTTATTTCTTTTGCTTTTATTAGTAATGAGTTGTTTTCTTGTTTAATATCTTTCTTTATATCTATTATTGTATTATATTCTATTAAACTACCCATCTATATCACCCATATCTTCTATGGTATTATTTATAGTATCTTGAACTATAGCCCATTCTCTAGGATCACTTATACCTTTTAAATTATAAGTATCATTTATTTCTTCTAATATTGAAATATATACTTTTTCTTGATCTCCTAGTTTTTCTCCAAAAGAGTACATAATATAATCTTTATTTGGATAAAGATCTACATTAAATATTTGTATAACTTCTGCGTTATGTTTTTTACCATCTTCGGTTGTTACTTCTATAAATCTATCCATAATTATATCTCCCTTTTATAAGTTGATTATACAATATATAGGTCTATTTTTCAATTCTTTGGCTTTATTTTGATTTTAGTTTACAAAAAAAAGACATTTCTGTCTTATTTTGTTTTTTTAGTTTCTTTTTTAGTTGTTTTCTTTGTTGTAGTCTTCTTAGTTGTTGTTTTCTTTTCTTCCTTTTTATCTTCTTCAACTAATCTTAAAACAACCATTAACGCATCGTCTCCACGTCTTTCAGATAGTTTTAAAATTTGTGTATAACCACCGTTACGTTTCTTATAACGTTTAGCTAAATCATTAAATACTTTATCAACTGTTTTCTTATCATTATGTAAGAAAGCTAAAGCTTTTCTACGAGCAACTAAATCACCTTTTTTACCATAAGTAATCATTTTTTCAACGAACTTACGAGTTTCTTTGGCTCTAGTAACTGTAGTTTTAATACTTTCATTATTGATAACTTCTTTAGTAAGTGTTGCTAACATACTTCTTCTATGTTTGTTATCTACACCTAGTTTTCTATATGCCATAGTTATTCCTCCTTATATTAGTCTTCATCACGTAATACTAGGCCCATTTCTCTAATCTTATCTAATACTTCTTTTAGAGATTTCTTACCTAAGTTACGTATTTTCATCATATCAGATTCACTCTTGTTAACAAGATCTTGTAATGTATGGATTCCTGCTCTTTTTAGACAGTTATAAGCTCTTACTGAGAAATCTAAATCTTCAATAGAAGTTTCTAAAGCTTTTACTTTTGGATCTTCAGTTTTTTCTATCATCATACCTGTTACATCAGCGATTGCTGATAAATCTGTTAAGATTTCAAAGTGTTCTATTAATACTCTAGAAGCTAAAGCAATTGCTTCTTCTGGTTTAATAGATCCATTTGTCCATACATTTAGGATTAATTTATCATAACTTTCATCTTGCCCTACACGAGCGTTTCCTACTTCATATGATACTCTTTCAATAGGAGAATATAGAGAATCTACTGCGATTTCTCCAGCTTTCTTTATTTCATGAATCTTCTTGTTATCTTCACTTCTTACATATCCACGACCATTTGTAACAGTCATTTCCATATTTAAAGTAGCTCCTTTAGATAAATTACAAATTACTTTATCTTTATTGATAACTTCGATATCTGCATCACATTCAATATCTCCAGCTGTAACTTCTCCTTCTTTAGTAGCATTAATACGAACTATTTTTGCTTCATTTGAATGGTTCTTAAATACTACTCCTTTTAGATTTAAAATGATTGTTGTTACATCTTCATAAACTCCTTCAATAGTTTGGAATTCATGTAATACACCATCAATTCTAACACTACTAATTGCACTACCTGGAAGTGATGATAACATAACTCTTCTTAAAGCATTACCTATAGTAGTTCCGAATCCTCTTTCTAATGGTTCTAATTCAAATTTTCCATAAAAATTACTTTCTATAGAATCTGTTATTTTATACATTGGTTTTTCAAATTGCAACATTAAACTAACCTCCCTCAATTTTTATTATACACGTGGACGTTTTGGTGGACGACATCCATTGTGTGGTATTGGTGTAACATCTAAGATTGATGTTACTTCTAATCCTGCAGTTTGTAATGAACGAATTGCTGTTTCTCTACCTGGTCCTAAACCTTTAACGCGAACTTCTACTTTTCTCATTCCCATATCGTATGCAGCTTTACCAGCAGCTTCTGCTGCTTGTCCTGCAGCGAATGGAGTTGATTTTTTACTACCTTTATATCCAATAGCTCCAGATGATGCCCATGCAACAACGTTACCATCTTTATCTGTTAATGTAGTAATTGTATTATTAAATGTTGAATGAATATGAGCTATTCCTTCAGGCACATTCTTTTTTACTTTTCTTTTTCTAGTTTTGTAAGCCATCTAGTTTACCTCCTTTATTTATTTTAAATTAAACTTTCTTTTTGTTTGCTACAGTTTTTCCTCTACCGCCACGACGAGTTCTACAATTTCTGTTTGTTCTTTGACCTCTTACAGGTAATCCTTTTTTGTGACGACTTCCTTCATAAGAATTAATTTCTTTTTTAGTCTTAATATTCATATTAATTTCACGACGTAAGTCTCCTTCAGTTAAATGTTTATTAATTTCATCTCTGATTTTAACTAATTCTTCTTGTGAAAGATCTTTAGTTCTCTTAGTTGGATCAACTTTAACTGCTTCTAAGATTTGTTTTGCTAAACTTTGTCCTATTCCATAAATATATGTTAATGATATACAAATGTGTTTATTATCTGGAATATCTACACCTTTAATACGCGCCATTAATTACACCTCCTAATAAATTATCCTTGTCTTTGTTTGTGTTTTGGATTTTCACAAATTACTCTTACTTTACCTTTGCGTTTTACAACTTTGCATTTTTCACAAATTGGTTTTACTGATGCTTTTACTTTCATATATTATCCCTCCTATTATTTACGATAGGTAATACGCCCACGTGTTAAGTCATAAGGCGATAGTTCTATCATTACGGTATCTCCTGCTAAGATGCGAATATAATGCATTCGAATTTTACCAGAAACGTGAGCTTCCACAATGTGTCCATTTTCCAGTTCGACTTTATATTTGCCTCCTGGTAAAATTTCAAGAACTTTACCTTCAGTTTCGATTGTATCTTCTTTTGCCATCTTTTCACTCTCCCGTTAAGATTTCATATCCATCCTTTGTTACCACAACTGTATGTTCAAAGTGTGCGGCAGGATGATGATCTTCTGTTACTACTGTCCATTCATCATCTAATATTTCTATGTCTGGACTTTTAGCAGTTAACATTGGTTCTACTGCAAATACCATGCCTTCTTTTATTCTAGGTCCAGTATTTCTTGTTCCATAGTTTGGAATTTCTGGATCTTCATGTAAGTTACTACCTACACCATGACCACATAATTCTCTAACTACTCCTAAACCTTTACTAGTAGCATAATCGTATACTGCAGCTCCTATATCACCAATTCTATTACCTGGTTTTACTTCTTTTAGTCCTACAAATAGAGCTTTTTCTGTATATTTCATTAGATGTTCTTTTTCTTCATCAACTTCTCCTACTTTGTAAGACCAAGCAGAATCCCCATGATAACCTTTATAACAAGCACATATATCTAAAGTTACTATATCTCCATCTTGTAATTTCTTAGAACTAGCTATTCCATGAACAACTTCATCATTTACTGAAATACAAATTGCTGCTGGAAAACCATTATATCCTTTACAAGATGGTGTAGCATCTAAACTTCTTATGTACTTATCAGCTAAATCATCTATTTCTTGGGTAGTAATACCTGGTTTTAAATATGGTTTTAAATATTGATGGGTCTTATATACAATATTACCAGCTACCCTTAAAAGTTCTATTTCTCTTTTACTTTTAATAGTTATCATTATTTATCCTCACTGATAATTTCATCGATTTGTTTAAATATATTTTCTCTTGTATCATTTCCTGATACTACATGTAATACACCTTTTTTTCTATAATACTCTATGATAGGTTCAGTTTGTTCAACATAAACATTATGTCTATTTTGAAAAGCCTCTAAATTATCATCTGTTCTTTGATATAATTTTCCTCCACATTTATCACAAGTTGATTCAACTTTTGGTAAATATTTTGGATCATTTATATTATAGATTGCATCACAATTTTCACAAACTCTTCTCCCTGTTACTCTTTTTTCTAATCTGTCTTCATCGACATCTATTAAAATAACATTACCAATATCATATCCTAATTTCTCAAGTATTTTGTCATATTCTTGTGCTTGTTCTATTCTTCTTGGAAATCCGTCTAAGATATATCCATTCTTACAATCATCTTTTTTTAATCTTTGTTCAATTGCTTGATATGTTATTTCATCTTTTACTAATCCACCTGTTGATAAGATCTCTGCAATATAATGACCTAGTTCACTATCTTCTTTAGATAAATCTCTTAAGATATCTCCCATAGAAATATGAGGTATACCATATTTTTGATGAACCATTCTTGATTGAGTTCCCTTACCTGCAGCAGGTGGTGCTATAAAAATAATATT
>JAFWNS010000015.1 GCA_017510225.1 Bacilli bacterium | reverse complement strand
TTGATTGGCAATCACTTGGTAAACTTTGGGCCTTAGGTCAAGCAGGATTTCCCTAACTTCTACATAATCGTTACCAATTATGCGGTTCCCCATTTCTAGAAGTTAATACAAATTCTGTATGGCTTGATCACCACTTAGTACCCACTGCAATCCCAAATGACGTCACTCTAGGAGATTTCCCCACCAAACTTTATTACTAGTTCTTTTTTGCAAAAGTGATTTCATAACGCAATTCTTATATAAGTCGGCCTACCTAAATAAGAAAGATCATTAATCCCAAGACTTTCACTCAAGACAAGCTACGCTGTACATAACTTTCGCCACAATACAGGTTTAATCCTATTTCGTAATAAGTCATAGGCTTACCACAAGAATAGGTCTCCACAGATAGTGGGTCCTTCTCTATATGCCTTTACAGAGGGCCCATTACCTTCATCTTCAGCATCCACCCCAAACTGGGCGTAAGAAGCAAACACCAAAGGTTTCACAGATGTGCTCTTTAATGGTTGTTTATTCCCATCTTCATAATAAAGTAATTGACTAGAATAGTGTGCCATCCTCAATTACGCGTATAATTATACCATAATTTAGTAAAAATGTCAAATTTTACACTGTTATTATATGTGTATTAGTCACTCTTTATGTATTACTTACTTTACTAAACTTGACTACTAGTTTTATTTTGATAACTTATTTTTATAGACACATATTTTTTTAACTGATATTATGAAGATAATAAGGATGTGAATAAAATGACACTTACTAAAAATCATAGTATAATTAATAAACAATCAACAAAAATTAATAAAGCGTTTGGAGGATCTAGTTCTCCAAATGTAAATACTAAGAATAATGTAACATTTAATAGTTCAGGTAGCATGATTCCAGTTATGAATCAGGCAGTTGAACCAGAAACTCTTGAACTTGATCTTGATAATCCAATATTTAATGGACCTGTTGGTGATGGTCATATAATACCTAATGCTGTAGATAATAATGAGCCTGCATTAGATCAAGCTGCTGAAATGAGAGAAAAAGAAAAAGTAGAATTAAGAGAAAAAGTTGCAGAACTAGAAAAAGCAGAACAAGTATATGACTCACTTAAAAACTTAAGTGAGGTGGAAAGAGGAAAAATCTTATTTGAGGAAGTTCATGGTAGTTCACCGTCTTCAACAATTGATATGACTGATTTACCTCACTAATATATTTATTGTAAATATAGTATTTTACAAATAAAAAGTATGATTATTATCATACTTTTTTTATTTATCATTAAAATATCTTTTATTGTCATTTTGTTCTATATATCTTTTTCCATTGTTATCTGTTTTAATTTCTGAATCACTATTGATTTTTTTAGGACTTTTATCTTTTGGTGCAAATTCTGAAGTTATGTCATCAAACTTATCAATTAATATACTTAAAGCAAATTCTTCAACAATCGGTCCTTCTATATTACCTAATCCTGTTAATGGATGATCTACGAATATAGTAGATAAGTTTTGTTTTAATATATCAGCTGCTCCCTCATATCCGGTCTTATCACCAGTTATACTTGAATATATTAAATTAATAAATGCTTCTTTATTTTCATCATCTTTAAGAAAATCTTTTAAGGATGCCTTAATTCCGTTCTCATCTAGTAAATTATTTTCTAATTGTGATAATAAACCATCAACTCCATTTTCAGCTAACCAAGATCCAGCTGCTCCTAAGCCTTCTATGGCACCATTTAACGCATCATCTACCCAATCCAACGGTGTATCTACTTTTGCTAATCCCGATATTTTTTCTTCCACAAAATCTGCAGCTCTTTTAGCAATTTCATCTTCACTATCTTCTAAAATATCCCAAGCACCATCTACTGCTACATCAACTAATTCATCATAATCATAGTTTCCTATATTATTTACTATATAATCCTCAATTTTTTTTATAAATCCACTTAAAACTGTTCCCATAAAATCTTGATCTTTACCATCACCAGATTTTTCTTTAAAGTGAAATAAAGCTTTAACTATATTTTTATAATTTTGTTCAAAATCTTCATCTTTAATTTCATATTCTCTTTTTTGTATTTTATTTTTTTCTTCATCGTCATCATCTGTAAGTGTTCCAAATGAAACATCTATAGGGATAAATGTTCCCTCTTTAGAAATATTACCATCTTCATCAAATGAATCCATCTTTATATGAGAAAATCCATGATTACCACTTCTACCAACTATAAAATCTTGTAAGATATTTATGGAATCTGATGCTTCATCTAATGATTTTGCATTTACAAACACTAATCTTTTCTTTAATTTTGATAAACTATCATTAAATGTTGATATATAGTCTTGTTCAGCAGAATAAATTGTAACTTTTTTATCTTTTCCTATTGAATCTATAAGATCTTCACCATTAATATTTTTATACTGTTCTGCAAAACCTATATATGGATTATATACAGCTACTGATTCTATCTCATCTTTTATTTTTTTATCTTTTTTTACTAAAGATTCATATGCTGCTAACTGAATACCTCCTCCTAAGGAATATCCAGATAATACAGTTTTTGTTCCATTCTTTTTTGCTATTTCCATACATTCTTTTATAGCTTCTTGATTATCTTTTATTTGCCCATTATATATTGCTTCTTTTATTTTTTTTGCATCTACTTTGCCTTTTCCATTTGATCCTAAAATTTCTTTTACTTTACTCCAAGTCTTATCTTTAGTATCCTTACCAGCCATAATGTCATCACCTAAAAGACTATCATATAATTGATCCATAAGTTCTTTTGCACCTTTTTGTCCCATAACTTGATTAGATATAGAAAGTAAAATAGCTGCTATATCTTCGGGACTTTCAGGATTTGTTGATGAGTTTACTAAAATTGGTTGTCCCTTTTCTGTGACAAGAATCATTGCATCATAACCACTTTCAGTATTTTTTACGTCATGAATAGTACTATTCATCATAGCATCACTAAGTTCTATTTTCCCATCAGAACTACTAATTAAAATACCTTTTTTAGAATTTTTACCACTTTTCGTAATTATATTATTAATTTCTTGTATATCTGTTCCAGACATAAGATCTTTCGCTGAATCATCTAATGTCTTTAAGGTTCCTGCTTTATGAATTACTTTTCCATTTTTGTCTTTTACATCTTTTTTATATACTAAATCTTTTAATTTTTTACCCTTCATGTATTTAATATACAAATTGTATTTTTCTTCACCTAAGGAGTTTTTTAAATCAACCATTATTTTTTCTACTTCATTTGTTTTAATATTATCGCAATCTGAAAACTCATTGGTTGCATGATTGTTTTTAGCTATACTTGATTCTTCAGAAGATTCAGCAGTAGTGGATTTATTTACTGCCGAAAAGTCCATATTTTCAGTTTCAAATTGTTTCTTTTGTTCTTCAAAAAAGTTTGTTTTCCAGGGTGTTAAGTTTGGTTCATTATTCTTAATTGTAGCTGGTTTATTATTATTTATTCTTGGACCTGAAAATTTATTAATGTCTGCTTTATTCTTGGATAAAGGCATTATCTTATCTCCTCAACATTTTTATTAATGAAAGATTGCATTACATCATTAAATTCTTCTTCATTATCTAAACCAACTAACAAATCACCTTTTTCTTTTCTAATAACAAAGTCTTTACTATTTTTATTATTTACTAAATATAGATAATTGATATCGTTATGTCTTATTTCATCAATTATTAAATATTCTTTATTATCTAGGGTAACAAAATCTAATTCCATTATTTGCTCACCCCTTTACTCGCTTCTTGTTCATGCATTTCATCTGCCATATTATTCATGTGATCATAAAACCATTTAACTCTATAAGCTTCTCCTTTAGAATCAACAAAGTTATTTTTTACTAAATAATCATCTATATCTTCATATCCCATTGATTCTAGTACTTTATCCATAGTTTCTTCGTCAAGGGCCTCTTCTAATGAATATACATGGTCAGAGTCTAGTTCACCTAATCTTTTAAAATCTTCGGCAGTTGCATCTATATGATATTTAAATCCTTCTTTACTATCTGCAGTAAAACCTGCTTCACTTAATTTTTCAAGTGCTCTAATTTTTGCATAAGAATCTATGTCTATATTACTATATCCATAATCTCTATAACTCATGTCACGGAAATCTTCTGTTACTTTTTCTTGTGCTATAGGATTTTTTACTGGCATGGCACATCCTACACCTAATACACCTGCTGCTGTTAGTGTTCCTATTAATACAGGTATAGTTACCATCATTTTAACTTTTTTTGTAATTCTTTTATTAGGATCTTGTTTTTCACTACCAATACTATTTTTCTTAGCTTGATCAAATATTTCTTGATATTTTTCTTTATCCATATATAGTCCTCCATTATATAATAATTATATCATACAAGAATATAAAAAAAAAGAGCTTATGCTGCTCTTAATCTAGATACATAACCATTTATTCTAGTTGCCCATACTGGACTTTCTGCATATCTAGGTCCAATAGTTTCTATTGTATTTAATCCTCTTGAATAGAAGTTTCTGTGTAAGTTTGTAATCATACCAGTTATACCAGCATCTACTGAAGGATAAGCTTGATATGCTCCACATCCTGATCCTTTTTGTCCACCAAAGTTGTGACAAGTACGAGCTATATGACTACATGCACCTTGCGAACATCCAGTTTCATGTAACATTATAGCTGTTGCTACATATGGATCTACTCCTAATTCTATACATTTTTTAGCTATTAACATACCTTTTCCAGCTAGTTCATTACTTAAACTACGATTAAGTTTATTTGCTAACTCTTCCATAGTCATCTTTTCATAAACTTCTACCCTTGGGGGTACTGTAACTGACGCTGGTGCTATTTCCATTTTAGCTTCTTTAACATCGTTATCTTTTTCTGTTTTTTTATTATCTGTATCTTTGATAATTCTACTTGCTGAAGTAGACATATCTTTTATATTAACTTCATTTATATTAGTTGCTAACATATCTTCATTACCTAAGTAATTATTACTTTCTAGTGTCAAAGCAATCGATATCATTCCTACTGCTACAGTAGCAAGAACGGAACTAATGACTTTACCTTCTTTCAAATAAATTCACCTCATTTGTTCGACATTTACAATTCTATACCATTTAGAATATAATGTCAAATATTTTGGTATTTTCTCTATCTAATTCTAAAGGTTAAAGGAGCTAGTTTATATACTAAAAATAAAGCTATTACTACATATAAACCAGTTAGTAAAACACCTAGTATTGAGAATATTAATGCTGATGTTACTACTTTAGTTAATAAGTAAGAAACTATATATGTTAATGATATTACTATAGTATAAGTTATACTCTTTATTTTCATATATTTATTATATGGTTGTAATAAATAATATATAACTAAGTAATGTACTGAGAAGAATATACTAAGTGATATTATAAATACTGGTATAGTTATATAATTTATTATATTAGTAGTTCCACCAGATAGAAATAATACTAGTATTACTCCAATAGCCATTACTAATCCTGGTATTAAATTTATTTTAGTAATTGTAATTAATCTCTTTTTAAATAAATTTAATATAACTTTTGGTTCTTTATAAAAATTAAATGTTAACATAGCATGATCACAATTATAAAACATAGCTTGTGTAAGTATTGCTCCCCTATTAATAAAATACATTATTATAACTGCCCATGATAATCTAGTTAATATATACTCATTCATTAACTTACCACTAGTATGATCACAATATATAACTATTATACATCCTATAGTAATTAATCCTAATACATATGCAAAATTCTTTGCACTTCTTAATAATATTTCTTTATGTCTTTCAAAGAATATTGTATTAAATAAATCATATCCTTTTTTATTTTTTAATTTATCATTATTAATTAATATATCTTTATTTCTAACTTCTACTACACTTTGTCTATTATAACTTCTTTCTGATTCATTACTCATTACTTTATTAATAGTATTTAATTTTTTATATATTAATTTATAATCATTTACTTTATTTAAATATCTATAAGCTATAATAGAAATTATTACAAATACTGTAGTAGTTATTAATACTGCGAAATAACTAATATTTATATGTATTATAGGTAACAAACATAATCCTAAAATTGATAATATAATTATCCAATATGCTACTAAATTATTTATAATTAAACTTTTATATTTCTTATAAAACCATATATTTATAGCTTCTCCTATTATTCTACATGTAAGTGATAAAACAGAAAGTGTTATAGCTACTTGTATATTAGTTATTAATAATAGTACTAAGAAATTAACTACAAGACTTGGTACTGTACTTAAAAATAAATCAGATTTTAAATACTTTTTAGCATCCATATTAAATAAAATTATAGAAAAGTATTTTTTAGTAGAAGTAGATAATAATTTATTATTTATATATATACCTAGTATTGCTAATAGAAAATATATATGTATAAATGTATCTAATCTATTATTTTTATTTATATAATAAGCTATTATATAAATAACAAATATATATAAAGCTTTAAATACTATTATTCTTAAAGTAGATAGTATTAAACTTAATACTCTAATAAAAGTTTTTAATACTTTATTTTTATATATAGAATTATCTACAAATAAATCTTTAAATATTGGAGCTTTCTTTAAAGTATATATAAATGAATTAATAGCATAATTAATATCTATTTTTAGAGACATTCTTAATGTATTAAACATGTTCTTCATCCCTTAGATTTTTAATTATTTTATCTTTATATTTCTTAGTATTTAAACTTTTCTTTTCTATAAGTTCTAATTCTTTATTATTTAATATAACTATTTCATCACATAAATCTAGAGCTATTTCTAATATGTGTGTAGAGAATATAATTATATGTTCTTTTTTTATACCTTTTAATAATTTCTTCATATCTTCTTGTACTACTACATCTAGAGAAGTTAGGGGTTCATCTAAAAGTATTATTTTTGGAGATGAAATTATATTTATAAGCATTTGCATTTTATTTTTCATACCATGAGAATATTCTTTTAATAATTTATCTCTATCTTCTTTATCTATTTTAACCATATCAAAATACTTATCTGTTGTTTTAATATCTTTAATATTATCTTTATTTACTTCTAAGAAGAATTCTAAAAACTCTCTAGCAGTTAAAAATTCTGGTACTGTCGGTGTAGATATAACATAACCAATATCTTTAGTGTTTAGTTTTTCTTTACCATATAAATCATCTAAATAAAACTTACCACTATCTATATCTATATCTTCATTAATAGCATTAAATAATGTTGTTTTTCCTGCACCATTTCTACCTATTAATCCATATATTTTACCTTCTTCAAAAGTAAAATCTATATCTTTTAATACTTCTTTTTTATCATACTTTTTATTTAAGTTCTCTATTATTAATTTCATAAGTACCTCCAATATAATTATTATAACAAAAAAAAGTAGATTTTTAAATCTACTTATTCTTTAGAATATAGTTATATGAATCTTTACACATTCTTTCTATATCATATTTAGCTTCCCATCCTAATTCTTCTTTAGCTTTAGTAGGGTCAGCATAACAAGCTGCGATATCTCCAGGTCTTCTATCTACTATTTTATAATTAACTTTTACATTATTAACTTCTTCAAATGTATTTATCATATCTAAGACACTATAACCTTTACCAGTACCTAAATTATAATAATCTATACCAGGTCCTTTAAATGTCTTTTCTATAGCTTTAATATGTCCTAAAGCTAAATCTACTACATGAATATAATCTCTAACTCCTGTACCATCTGGAGTATCATAATCACTACCAAATACACTTAAACATTCTAACTCTCCTGAAGCTACTCTAACTATATAGGGCATTAAATTATTAGGTATACCGTTAGGATCCTCTCCTATTAGACCACTACTATGAGAACCAATAGGATTAAAATATCTAAGTATTACAATAGAAAAATCTTTATCTGCTTTATAACAATCTTCTAGAATCATTTCATTCATTAACTTAGTAGTCCCATAAGGGTTTGTTGTAGAAAGAGGAAAACCTTCTTCTATAGGTAATGTATGTGGAGATCCATATACAGTAGCACTTGATGAAAATACTAATCTCTTACAATTATACTCTTTCATAATTTTACATAGATTTAGAGTAGATATTAAATTATTCTCATAATACATAATAGGTTTTTCTACAGATTCTCCTACTGCTTTATAACCAGCAAAATGTATAACTGCATCTATCTTGTTTTCATAAAATATTTTTTCTAAAGCCTTTATATCACATACATCTTCTTTATAAAATTTAACATCTTTATTAGTAATCTCTTTTATCTTATCTAATACTTCTATTTTAGAATTAGATAAATTATCTACTATTACTACTTCATAGTCTTCATTTAATAATTCTACACATGTATGACTACCTATATAACCTAGGCCTCCTGTTACTAATATTTTCATTAATCTCTACCACCTAATAATAATTTATATTCTTTAATAGCTTCCAATAATTCTTTAGCTATCATATCTTCTATTCTATTATCTTTTTTTTCTTTTAAAACAAATTCCTCTAATTCATCTATTTTTATATAAAAATATTTTATTTTAGTTCTACTTTCTAATTCTGTTAAATTTAATTTAGAACCATCAGGTAAATTATCATTTTCTATATCATAATAGTATATTGTATTACATACATTTTTATCTGTATCTAAAAAATTTTTATTATATTCTCTAATCATCATAAATGGCTCTATATCATTATTAACTTCTATACCTGTTTCTTCTTGAACTTCTCTTTTTAAACTTTCTTCTAAAGATTCATCTTTTAAATTATGACCTCCAGGTAATTGATATGTATAATTATTATGTAATAATAATACTTCGTTGTTATTATTTCTTAAGAAAGCTTTTACTCTTGTTTCTGTTCCATGTATATCATCAGGAGTTAAATTTCCTTCATTTATTAATAGTTTTTTCATTAGTATACAAACCTTTCCCAATATTCAGTCTTACTTGGCGTAACACTAGAGAATACTGTATCTATTTGTTCACAAATATATTTAGCTTTAAGCCATATTGGTTTTCCATTATTTAGACAACCACTCTTATTATCTGCAGTCATATATTCGAATGTAGACGCTCTATCTTCTTCGGCAGAAACTTGCGCATAATTATTTACAAATGGCGCATTATCAGAAGCTGTATAACTGAATGATAATGTTGAATTTGGATTTCCATATTTAAACTTAGCAGGATTCAAACTATCCCATGTAGGATACTTTACTCCTTTAGAATACATATATTTTTCTATATAGTGATATAACTCATGATGAATACTTTCTTTAAATTGATATTCTGTAGCAATAGATATTACAACATTCTTATTAGTAGAATTAGTTATACCTGTTACATCATCAGCACTAAATTTTTTTATTAAGTATATAGACACATTAAAACCACTATTTTTAATTTCCTTAAAAAAACCTTTTGGGTAATATGCCAAATTACCATCTAACATACTTAAATAATTACTTATTTGTAATTCGTTTGTTAAAGGAATTGTTTTTAATTCAGCAACTGTATATCCATTAATTTCGTTACCATATTTTATACTTATACCATATTTTTTTTCTATACTATTTCTATAATTATTATTAGCAACTATCCTATTATTAGTATTACCTTGAGTATTTATATTATTTCTATTATTAGAATTACTCTTTGTTTTATGTTCTTTATCTTTAGAATCTATTGTAGTAATAGATATAGTACCGTCATCTTTATTAGTAGATACTTCATATGTATCCATTTCTGGATTAATTAATTTTCTACTATTTTCTAAATCAAAAGCAACTCCAGAAAATACTACTACCAAGGAGAAAAAAACAATTGTTTTGATCAAATTAATCTTACTTTTATGATTCATTGTATTCCTCCTACCTATTATAATAATTGTATCAAATATTTATATAAAAAAAAAGAGATTTATACTCTTTTGACACTTATGCAGCTTTCATTACTTTAGTTGGTCCTTCCTCTTCTTCAGCAGGAGTATCCATCTTCTCTTTTATTTCATTAATTTTTTGTTGTACAGCATTAGCTTTTTCTGTTTCTCCTTCGTCATTAAAGATATTTAACTTAACAGTTAAATCTTCTATTTGTCTATCAGGACTTAACCCTTCTAAAGCAGCAAAATTTAATTCTTCTTCTATATTTTTATTAATAACATTTCCTTCTATAGTATTAGCAGTACTATTTTCATAATTATAATCATTAAATAGACCAACTGCTTTCATTTTTTCTTGTTGACTAGGAAGAGATTTTTTTAGTTTAGCTTGTTGCTCATCTATAATCATAATAGCACGAGGTGCAGCATTATCTGATTTATTAAGAGCTAAACGTTCTTCATTATTATTAATATTAGCATTATCAACTACTGGTACAGAAAGTTCTGGTTGCTCATTTGTTTCTTCTTTCACTTCTTCAGTAACAGCTTCTGGTTCTTCTTGTTCATTAGTTTCATCTGGTGTAACTAATTTTGGTTCTTCTGATTCTTCTTTCTCATTTGTTTCTTCTTCTACTTCCTCAGTAACTGTTTCTTCTATTTCATTATCTTCTTCATCTTCATTTTCATCTTCAGATTCATCTGTGTCATCTGCTTCATCTGTTTCCTCTATATCAGTTTCTTCTTCTATTTCATTATCTTCTTCATCTTCAGATTCATCTGTATCATCTGCTTCATCTGTTTCTTCTATATCAGTTTCTTCCTCTATTTCATTATCTTCTTCATCTTCAGATTCATCTGTATTATCTACTTCGTCTGTTTCTTCTATATCAGTTTCTTCTTCTATTTCATTATCATCTTCATCTTCTGCTTCATTAGCTTCTTCATCTGTTTCTTCTACTTCATCAGTGTTTTCTTCTTCATTCTCGTCTTCAGTTTCTTCTTCATCTGGTATTAATTTACCTTCAGGCTCTTCTACTTCTTCTTTTTCTTCAGTTTCTTCTTCTGTATTTTCTTCTTCGTTAGTTTCTTCGTTTGAATCTTCATTTTCTATAGTTTTTACTTCTTCTATTTTTTCTTCTAATTCACTTGTTTTTAGATTATTCTCAAAATTGATATTTTCTAATACTTCAATATCATTTATTATAATATCTACATTAGCAAGTATAGCATCTAGTTTACTTGTTTTTTCATCTAGGGTTGCTTGTAATTCTTCTGTATTTTCTTCTTGTTCTATTTTTTCTTTTAAACTAAGTGTAGTTTTTTTCTCACTATCAACAATATCAAAGATTGCAGCTTTGATATCTTTTACAGCATCTTCATAAATTCTTTCCATATTTTCACCACCTAGTCTTCTATTTTATTGGCAATTTTCTTTAATAAGTGTTGTACATCTACCCACTCTGTATCTTCATCTATTTCTTCTATTTTTATTATTCCATCATCATTAACAACTCTAGAAACATAAATAATAGTATTATTATCTTGTCCTTGAGTTTCACCTTTTGTATATACAACATATTGTCTAGTATCATCATCAGAATTTAAAAATGTGACTAATTCTACTTCGTTTTTTAAACCTTCATTATCGATAATCTCAATCATTTTCTTATCTTCCATAAAAGCCACTCCCTCTATTCAAGTTAATTATACAAAAAAAACTAAAATATGTAAACTTATTGACTTACATATTTTAACCTTTTTGACACAATTTTTCTAGTTTTTTTAATTTTTCTTTAAATATTTTTATAAATTTATCTATATCTTGTTTAGTAGTTAAGTATGAAATACTAATTCTTAAACTATTAGTAGCTTTTTCTTTATCTTTTGTAAGTTCATATACAGATAAAGAATAATCACTACTAGAACATGCAGTTTGTGTAGATATATAGATATTATCTTGTTCTAGGGCATGTAACATAGTTTCTGCTTTAATATTTTTTAAACTTATATTTATTATATTACTTATAGAGCATTCATTACTATTTATATAAATATCTAATTTAGATAATTCTTCTATTAAATATTTATTTAATTCTTCTACATGTTTTTGTTTTTTATTTAAATCTTCATATACTAATCTTAGTGCCTTAGCAGTAGAAGCAATAAGTGCTGGAGATGGTGTTCCACTTCTATATATAGTTGTGGATTTACCTCCATGTATTAATGGTTCTAATACTATTTCTTTATTTTTAATTAATCCCCCAATACTTTTTAATCCATAAAATTTTTGAGCAGAAAAACTTATTAAATCTATATCTTTAGTATCTATAATTTCTTTTCCAAAACTTTGTGTCATATCACTATGTAAATAAGTTTTTGGATATTTTTTTACTATTTTTTTTATTTTATCTAGAGGTTGTTTTATACCTAGTTCACTACTAATAGATGAAATGGTTACTAAAATAGTATTTTTAGTAATTAATCTATCTAGATCATCTAAATCTACTAAACCATTTTTATCTAGTTTTACATAATCTATTTTATAACCTAAGTTTTCCATATATTTTAATGTCTCTAGTATAGAAGAATGTTCTAATTTAGTAGTTATTATATGTTTTCCTCTATTAGGATATTTAAAACATATTCCTTTAATGGCTAAGTTATTAGATTCACTAGCTCCACTAGTATATATAATTTCTTTATCTTTTAATTTTAAAATATCTTCTATTTGTTTAGTAGAAGCATCTATTAATTTTTTAGATTCTACTCCTATTTTATAAATAGAATTAGGATTACCTATAAACTTTTTATTTACTTCTACAAAAGTATTTAATACTTCTTCATTTACTGGAGTAGTAGCACTATAATCTAAATAAATCACTATATCACTTCCTATTTATT
>JAFWNS010000014.1 GCA_017510225.1 Bacilli bacterium | reverse complement strand
GTGTTCTGGAATTATACCATATTTTTCTATAGCTTCCAAATGTTTCTTAGTAGGATACCCTTTATTATTCTTAAAATCATACATAGGATATTTCTTATCTAATTTATATAACATATTGTCTCTAGTTACTTTAGCAATTACAGAAGCTGCAGCAATAGTTATACTCTTTAAATCTCCTTTTATTATAGAAGTAGTAGGAATATCTATATCTAAGGGCATTGCATCTATTAAGATATGTTCAGGTACAATATTACAATTCTTAATAGCCTTTTTCATAGCTAATTTAGTTGCTTCATAGATATTAACTTTATCTATTTTATTATGAGATATTATACCAACACCTATACTTAAAGCTTGTTTATTAATTTCTTCATAAAAATAATTTCTTTTTTTCTCACTTAATTTTTTAGAATCAGTAAGTCCATCTAGATCAAACTTTTCAGGTAGTATAACACAAGCAGCAACAACAGGTCCAACTAAGGGGCCCCTACCTACTTCATCAACTCCTGCAATTAATTTAACTCCAGACTTTCTTAAATCCCTCTCATATATATAATTATCAAGTTTTTCAACTTTTCCTACTGTTTTTTTCATAAATACCTCTATTTACATATAAAACATTTATTTTAATCTGTCAAATGTAACACTACCAAAATTACCATTTTTTAAATCATTTATAATAATATTTGACACTTTATCATAATCTGCTACTCCACCTTTAGTTAAAGCACCTCTTCTTGATGCAATTAAATCATATGCTTCTATAAAGTCTTCATCTAACTCTTCTAATCCATATCTATCTTTTAATCTATCTGGATATAATTCATATAGTTTTTGTAATATGAAAGTAGCAATCATTCCATTATCTAATATTTCTTCCTTTATTGAGGATAATGCTGCTAAAGTCTTAGCATTATCTTGATTTTCTATTTTAGGCCATAATATACCAGGAGTATCTAATAATTCTATATCTTTATTAATTCTAATCCAAGAAAGACTCTTAGTAAATCCAGGTTTATTACCAACACCAGCAGACTTCTTACCTACTAATCTATTAATTAAAGTAGATTTACCAGCATTAGGAACACCTATTATTAAAGCCCTAATACTACGAGGTTTTAATCCCTTAGCAACTCTTTTATCATTTTCTTCTTTTAATACAACTTTAGATTCTTCAATAATCTTTTTAACATTTAATCCACTCATTAAATCAACTGGTATAACTTTATAACCTTTTTCTTCATAATAATTAATAAACTTATTAGTTTCTTCTTTATCACATAAATCATATTTAGTCATAATTAAAATACGAGGTTTATCTTTAATTAAATTATCAATATCTACTATCTTAGAAGATATAGGCATTCTAGCATCTATAACTTCATAAACAATATCTACTAAATTTAATTTCTCACTAATCTCCCTCTTAGTCTTAGCCATATGACCAGGATACCAGTTTATATTAGTATTTTCATTCATAGAGATCAACTCCTTAAATCTAGATAAATTATAGCATAAAAAAGAAGATATTTCTATCTTCCTCTTTCAAGTATAATTAGTCATTTCTTACTTTTAATAAGAAATATAAACCAAGTACATCAACTATGAAGTCAAAACTAGTTATTGCAGCAACTGATTTTGTAGAAATAGCAGTTGCAAAAGATGCTGCAACACCTAAAATTAATAAAATCATATATACTGTACCAGCACTCTTACCATCTGCAGCTCTTCTAGCTAACCAGAAATACCATAGGTAAATTAATGCATAAACTACTGCTGAAACATTAAGTATAAGTATTGCATCTTTTTGGTTATCCAACATTTTCTTAGTCATATCAGGCATAACATTACCTACTATTACTCCTACTACTAAAATTGCTAGGCATATGATGTAGATCCAGCTAAATGATTTTAAATTTTCTCTTGCTGTTCTTTTCTTCATATTTACTCCTCCTTCTTTTATATCTATAATATAGCAGTATTTACCAAAAAATACAATATTTTTTTACTTCTTTTTTATTTGGATCTTAATTAATTTGTTCTATTTTAGTTCCAATATACCTTTATATATAGCTGGTTTTTTATTGTAATAAGCCCATGCTCTATTACCATAATCATAATGCCATACTTCACTAGGTAAATTTGTAAATCCAGCTTTAGTCATTGCATTATATAATATTCTTCTATTATTTCTTATTTCTTCATTTTCTCCATCTTGCTCAAAATAATCTGTAGTTGCAACATTAGAAAATGTATCAAAATCTACACCCATATCTAATTCTTTACCCGTTTTTAAATCTACTATTGTCAGATCTATTGCTCCTCCAGTTGCATGTAATGGGGGAATATTTTCATCTGCATCTGGTATAGAAATATAATGTCTTATAAATTCTTCTTTATCTTCATCAGATAATTTATCTAAATTAAATTCTTCTATTAATCTATCTTTATACTTATTATATATTTCTTTTTGAAGAGATAATGGTCTATATGCATCCCATATTTTAAAAGTATATCCTTCTGGTAAATTATTTTTAGCTTCTAATAATTTATCTAATACCTCTTCTCTTACTAAACATTCTTTTATAGCTTTTTTCATTCCTAGTTTAGGATATTTCATATCTATAATAAATCCATAACCTTCATTTATATTTACCAGTTTTGA
Organism: Bacilli bacterium; assembly: GCA_017510225.1. Taxonomy (GTDB): domain Bacteria; phylum Bacillota_I; class Bacilli_A; order RF39; family UBA660; genus CAJMSU01. Next base: position 4,377 of record JAFWNS010000014.1, on the reverse strand, counting down.
ATCTATAAAATTATTATCTTTATATATTTTAATAAATTGTCTATGTGGTATTTTTTCCATAGTATTACCTCTGTTTACTTTTGTTTATATTAGTTTTTTCATAATAGTTTTCATATTTTTTATAATCAACTTTAATTATATCAATTGGTTTTAATTTTTTATAGCTTCTATATTGAGTTGTTTTTTCTTTATTATCCTTAATTATGTCATTATTATTTTCAAAAACATAGACATATCCATATAAATCATCTGGTATATTATCTACTTCAAATTCCATTATAGGAAATTCTCCTTTGTTATTTATAGAAAATGAATAACTATGATTTATTTCTTTTAGTTCCCCTCTAAATGCATATGCAGTAGCAGTTAAAAATGAACTGGTTAAAAATACTGCATTATCTTCGTTGTACTTATTAGAATTATCAGTTGATTGTCTAGGTTCTATAACATCTAATTTATTTGAAGAACCATGGAATAAATATTTTGGATTAAATATGTCTTGTTTTATATATTCGTCTATAGTCATAACATCACCTTCTATTTAATTATACCATAAAATAAAAAAGAGACTTTACTCTCTTTTTATTAATTATTTCCTTTTGGCATATATGGTGCAAGTTTAGAAGCAAAGTCATGGAAGTTTTGTGATTGCATTACTACTGTTCCAGGTCCTGTTATTTTTGTTAAGAAGAAACCTTCTCCTCCAAATAATTTATTCTTCATACCTTTTACAGTTGTTATTTCATAACTACAACTCTTATCAAAATAAACAACATTTCCTGTATCTATTAAAATACTTTCTCCTTCTTTTAAAGTTTTCTTATTAATATTTCCATCTACTTCTAAGAATACATGTCCTTTTCCATGAATATCTTGTAATACAAAACCTTCTCCTCCAAATAATCCAGCTCCAAATTTCTTAGTTAAAGTTACTTTGAATTCTACTCCTTCTTCAGCACATAGAAATGATCCTTTTTCAGCAATTATTCCAGGATGATTTTCATCTAGTTCTAAGTGAACGATTTCTCCAGGTACAGTAGATGCGAAAGCTATAGTAGCATCATTTGCAGTTGCTTTATAAGTATTCATAAATAAACTATCTCCAGCTACTACTCTACCTAAACCTTTAAGTAGTCCACCTTTAGTATTAGTAACCATTTCAAAGTTCTCATCTCTCCAACACATTCCTCCACCTTGAGTGTAAACTTCTTTCCCTTCTTCTAATTTCATTTCAACATATGGTACTGTAGTACCAGTAATTTCATACTTCATAGTATCCTCCTTTTATTTGGCTTTATTGTATCAAAATCACTTTTTTTGGTCAATAGAAAAGAGTTTATTTTATTAATTAAACTCTTTATTTATATTTTCTTTTAATTCTATTTCTGCTTTTTTAACAAAATAGTCATTATTCTTTATTGGAATATTATATTTAGTTATTACTTCTTTTAATTCTTCAATTGTTTTATATTCTTTATTAATATAATGACATTTATCTTCTATCTCAATATAAATATGTTTATTATTAACATATTGTACTACAAGTTCATCTTCATTATTAGAATATACAATCATATTATCATTAATATTAATTAATTCTTCAAAATTTAATTTTTTAAATAGTTCAATACCAGTATTTATATCATCTATATTACAATCAATTTTACCTTGTTTTATTATTTCTTTTTTATCATTATATTCTTTATATTTATAAGTTATTTTTTTAGTATCTTTATCTTTTTCTATGATATGTCTAATTAAAACACACTTACTTAATAACTTTAAATAATCTTTTTCTTTTTTATCATTTCTATTAATCAAATATATATCATTAACAGTATACCTTTCTTTTTCTTTAAAACTATTATTTATTAATATTTTTTCTAATTCTTCAAAACTAGTATCAAGTTCTACTGTAATTTCTTTCTCATATTTCATATTTACTCCTATTTATTTTCTAAATAATTAGCTAATTCTTTGTAACAATCTAAATTCCAAAAATTCCATCTTTCATCATCAGGAAAGCATCCTAGAGTTTTATCTTCACCTTCTGGTATAAATATAAAGTCCCAACTCCATCCATAAGTACCACTTTTTTTAGTATCTATTATTCCTTTAGTAATTCCCTCAAATACAACTGGTTCTTTTCCTGGTTCACAGTATGCAAGTGATTCTTTAAAATAAGCATTTCTATTATCTAATCCTTCCATTAGTTTTAACAAACCATCTTCTCCTATAGTATCATCTGCATAATGAGAATATACTCCTGGAAACCCATTTAATGCTTCTACAAATAATCCAGAATCATTTTTAAGTACAGGAATCCCTAGTTTATTTGCTGCCCATTTAGCAGAATATTTAGATACTTCTACTACATCATCCGCTTGTATTTCAGGTATCTCCATCTTAATATTATCTATTTCATAACCTAATGGTTCTAATACTGATTTAGCACTATCTATTTTAGCTTTATTACCTGTTACATATGTTATTTTCTTTCCCATAATATCATTCCTTTTATTTATTATAACATAAAAGAGTAACAATTTTGTTACTCTTCTTTAAATACTATTTTCTGGCAGTTATACCATAATATCTTCTTAAAAGACGGATTCCATTTGGAAATGTGTTTTTAGAAATGTATTCATCTAATTTGTCATTTTCTAAATCTTTTTTATAATAATCTTTTACATCATTTTCTAATTTAGAAAAATCGTCTATGATTGGTACTTTTAATAAGAAACCTTTTAATAAATCTCTATTCTTAAAATATTCTCTTTGGTGAAGTGGTACTAATTCTACATCTTTGAAATTAGCATCTAATACATTTTCATAATCAATTATGCTTATTGGTTTTTCATCATAACCTTGTCCTCTTCCAAACACTCTTTTTAATTCATGACAATCATATTTATCTACTCCACGAATTATTAAATAACCTCCTGGTTTTAATACCTCATAGATTTGTTTTGGATCTGTTACTGTGTGTCTTGCGACTACCACATCAAACTTTTCTTTTTCTAAATCAATGTTTAAATTGTCCATAAGTTTGAACTCAATATTTTTTCTTCCACTTTCTTTTAAATTCTTTTTTGCAGTTTCAATCATTTCTTTTGAAAAATCAGTTGCGACTATTTTTTTTAAATATTCTGGAAAAGATCTTATTACTTTTTCTCCTCCACCGGTACCTAAATCTAAGACTACTGAACTCTCATCTGTTACTTCTTCTAATATTTTTGTCATGTCCCAATCAGTTAAATCTTCTGTTTCTATTTCAAACTTAGAAAAATCCCAATCTTTTATTTGTTCATAGTATTCTAATTCTTTTTCTTGTTTCATAATTATCCCTTCTTTCTGATTTTATTTGTGGTATTAAAAAAACCTCCTTCCATGAACAAGCAAATACTACCACAATATATCTACTGTGTTTTATATTTGTCATTCATGAGGAGATTCTAAGGTTCTCGTCATTACTAACCTAGTACTTATAGTACTTCATGGTAATTAACCGCGAATAACTAATTAGTTAATTACGCGCTAAATATATCATATTTTTAGTAATTAGTCAATTTACCCTTCACATTTAATACCATCAACAGATGATTTGATTTCTTTTTTAATTGCTTTATAGGATCTATTTTTATAATCTTCTATAGAATACTTTTTCATAATATCTTTAGATATTTTATTATAATCAACTTCAATTATTACACTAAATTCATGTTTCTTATCATCTGATTTAACGTATCTTTTATAGCCTTTTTCTTCTACTGGTTTATTTTGTTCAGTAAATTGTTTTTTATAACTATCCCAATATTTATCTATATCAGTTATTGTAATATCTTTAAAAGTTGCGGTTAATTTAGTATTCTTTAATTTATCATCTTTAAATACTAATTCCCATTTTCCATAAGCATTCATATTAGTTCCTTTACTATTAGTGGTACATGTTAAAGTTTTTTCACTTCCACATCCTGTTACTGTAATAACTAAAAATAATCCTATTAATATTAATAATGTCTTTTTCATAATATTCCTCCATTTATTATATTATAACACTACATAGTATTTAATAAGTATTAAAACTCTTTATATATGTTAATTATATGTAAATTGAAACATTCTTTAAACTCATTATTTTATTACTTTTTTCTATATTTCAATTGAACAATAGCAATTATATTACTTATTATTGTGAATAAATCAAATATAGATGACGTGTATGACTTTATACTAAAATCATATATTAACCATAATATCATTGTAAAACACATTAAATATTTGAATTTAATTACATCTTTTATATTCATTAACCATAAATATGTAACTGTACTAATTAGTGGTAATAAACCTATTATACCTAAATTATTAAGTGCT
>JAFWNS010000013.1 GCA_017510225.1 Bacilli bacterium | reverse complement strand
TTTAATTTGTAATCTATATCTTTTTTATTATTATAATCGAATATTATTTCTACTTTATAACCGGTAGTTAATTCTATTAATTTAGTATTACTTAGAGCTTCTTTTACAGATTTTGAATAAGCTCTTACTAGACCACCAGCACCTAGTTTTATTCCACCAAAGTATCTTATAACTATTACTAAAATATTTATTATATCTTCTTTTTCTAATACATTTAATATTGGAGTACCAGCTGTTCCACCTGGTTCTCCATCATCACTAGATTTCTTTTTGTTTTCAGTTATATATCCATAGCAATAATGAGTTGCTTTTGGATATTCTTTTTTTATATTATCTATAATACTATTAACATCAGTATTATCATTTATTTGTTTTAATACAGTAATAAACTTTGAATTTTTAATAATTAGTTCGTTTGTACTATCTATTAATATAGTTTTCATGTAAATCACCTAATAATATTATACAATTAATTAGTGTTAATTTCTAGTATTTATGGTATACTTATATAAAGTAGGTGACTAGTTATGGTAAAGAAGAATAGTAAAGAAGAAATTGATGTTAAGAGTTTAAATGAAATGCTAACTACTGGTAAAAAAATACTTAGAATAGGTTTCTTTATGGCTATTGTATGTGTTGTTTTACTTATTACATATTTAATTAAAGAATGGCATGTATTAAGAATTTTAGGGGAATTCTTATTAGTTTTATCGCCATTGTTTATTGGATTAATTATTGCTTGGTTATTTGATCCGGTAGTTAAATGGTTACAGACTAAGAAGATTCCTAGATTATTAGGTTGTATATTAGTGTATTTAGTATTCTTTGGTACTATATCTTTAATTATTTATTTAATGCTACCAACATTTGCTAGTCAGATAAAAGACTTTATTGGTGGTATACCTGATACTTTAAGAGATATTAGAGAATTTATTAATAATTTTATTGCGAATATAAGTAATAATTATCATTTTGATTTAACTCCATATAAAGAACAAGCATATTCTGGTATAGAAAAGATTGGCCATAGTATTACTAATAATTTGCCACATACTTTGATTAATTGTGCTAGATCATTTATTAATGGTGGTATTACTGTAATATTAGGTTTAATGATTGGTTTTTATATGTTATATGATTTTGATAAATTACATAATGGTTTTATTAAGATATTACCTAATAAATGGAAGAAAAATGCAGTTGAATTAACTAATAGAATTAATAGTTCTTTAAGAAGTTATGTACAAGGTGTATTTATTGTTATGTTCTTTGTATTTATTACTCAAAGTATTGGACTTACTTTAGCAGGTTTAAAGGCACCTTTAGTATTTGCATTATTCTGTGCAATTACTGATGTTATACCATATTTTGGTCCATATATAGGAGCGATACCAGCAGTTATAGTTGGATTTACTATTAGTCCTATGGTTGGTATATGTACTATTATTTCTATATTAGTAGTTCAAGTATTAGAAAATAATTTCTATCAACCTTTAATTATGGGTCATACTATGAAATTACATCCAGTTACTATAATGGCAGGATTGTTAATATTTGAACATTTCTTTGGAATTATTGGTATGATAGTTGCGACTCCAGTAATTGCTTGTTTTAAAGTAGTATTTGGGTTTGTTGATGAAAAGATTAACTTTATGGATAAAGTTAAAGGAAAAGAAGTAAAAGAATAAATATATATTATTGAATTTAGTTGTTAAATTTGGTAAAATATATATAAATATTTATATTTATAAAGCAGTGATTAAAGATGAGTACTTATAATAATAATTTTTAGAGAGAATCTGTTTGGTGAAAAGATTTAATTATTATATTTGGAAGCTACTTTAGGAGCTTTACGGGATACCGTTATAAAAAGTAAGACCAATGTAGGATGGTACCGGACTTTGTCCTCCTATAGTGGTCTTTTATTTGAATAAAAGGAGGATTTTATGAAGATATTTGTTTTGGCAGGAAAGGCTAGTTCTGGTAAAGATTTGGTTGGAAGATATATGAAGGATAAATTTGATTTTAAAGGGGAGAGTGCATGTGTATTACATATTACTTCGCCTTTATATGAATATGCGAAAAATTATTTTAGTTGGAATGGTGATTTATCTGAAAAACCTAGAGAGTTCTTCCAAGAAATGGGTATTGAGGTTATACAAAATAAACTTGGTAAAAAATTCTTCTTATTAGATAGATTATGTGAAGATATTGATATACTTAAAAATTATTTTCAAGTATTTATTATTGCGGATGGTAGATTAATCAGTGAGTTTGATGAATTAAAGAATAGATTTGATGATGTTAATATTATTCATATTATTAGAGAAGGATATGATAACCAGTTAACTGAAAAAGAAAAGATGCACGTAACAGAAGTAGAATTAGATACTTATGATAAATATGATTATACTATTTATAATACTTCTAAAGAAAAACTTTTAGAACAAGTAGATTCTATATTAGATGAAGATGGTGAGATTATATGATAATTGCGATAGATGGTCCTGCTGGTAGTGGTAAAGGTACTATTACTAAGTTAGTTGCAGATAAATTAAATTTAACTAATATTGATACTGGAGCTACCTATAGGGCTATTGCTTATGCTGCTTTAAAAAATAATTATAATGTTGCTGATAAAGATAAAATAGTAGATATTTCTAAGAATTCAGAAATTAGTTTTGATAAGGATGGCAATATTTATTTAAATGGAGAAAATATAACTAAAGAAATTAGAACTAAAGAAGTATCTAGTATTGTTTCTAAGATTTCTTCTATAGTAGAATTAAGAGAAAACATGGTTAATATTCAAAGAAAGATGGCACAAGGTAAAGATGTAATTATGGAGGGAAGAGATATTACTACTGTAGTATTTCCTAATGCGGATTATAAATTTTATTTAGATGCTTCTATTGAAGAGAGAGCCAGTCGTAGATATAAGCAAAATAAAGAAAATAATATTGATATGTCTTATGATGAGATATTAGAAAATATTAAAGCTAGAGATTATAATGATATGCATAAAGAAGTAGGAGCTTTAATGCGTACAGATGATCAAATATATGTTGATACTACTGATTTGACTATTGAAGAGGTAGTAGATAAAATAGTTAATTATATAAAAGGAGATGAATAATATGGAATATAAGTCTCATGATGAAATTAGAAAGATTTGGTATGATTTTTTTGAAAGTAAAAATCATGAAAAAATAGAAAGTGCTTCATTAATACCAGTTAATGATGATACATTATTATGGATTAATGCTGGTGTAGCACCATTAAAAAAATTTTTTGATGGTAGAGAAGTACCTAATAATAGAAGAATGGTTAATATACAGAAATGTATACGTACTACTGATATAGAAAATGTTGGTGTTACTAAGAGACATTTAACATTCTTTGAAATGATGGGGAATTTTTCTATAGGAGATTATTTTAAAGAAGAAGCTATTGAATATGCTTATGAATTATTAACATCTAACGAGTATTTTGGTATACCTAAAGAGTTATTATATGTAACTTATTATCCTTCAGATACTGTTACTAAGAACAAATGGTTAGAAGTTGGTATGGATCCTACTCATTTATTTCCTATTAAGGATAACTTTTGGGAAATAGGGGAAGGACCTTGTGGTCCTGATTCAGAGATTTTCTTTGATAGGGGAGAAAAGTATGATCCTAATTTTGATGCTTTAGAGAAATTTAAAAAAGATCAAGATCAAGAACGTTATGTAGAAATATGGAATAATGTATTTAGCCAATATAATGCTAAAGCTGGTGTAGATAGAGGTAATTATTTAGAATTACCTAGTAAGAATATAGATACTGGGGCAGGTCTTGAAAGATTTTGTTGTATATTCCAGGATGTAGATAGTAATTTTGAGACAGATTTGTTTTTACCTATTATCAAACATTTAGAGGAATTGTCTGGATTTGATTATACTGGACAAAAAGAATTTAAAGTAATAGTTGATCATGTTAGAGCCATTACTTTTGCTTTAGCTGATGGTGAATTTTTTGATAATAATGGTAGAGGATATGTACTTAGAAGATTACTTCGTCGTAGTGTTCGTTTTGGTAAAGTTATTGGTTTTACTGAACCATTTATGTATAAATTAATTTCTGATGTAGTTGATGTTATGAAGGAAGCTTATCCATATTTAATTGATAAGAGACCTTATATTGAAACTTTAGTTATGGAAGAAGAAAAATTATTCTTTAAAACATTAGAAGCTGGAGAAAAAAGACTAAAGGAATTAGTTAAGCACTCTGAAGATGGAGTTATTAGTGGAGCTGATGCTTTTAAATTATATGATACTTATGGGTTTCCATTTGAACTTACTGAAGAGTATTTAAAAGAACAAGGTTTTTCTGTTTCTTATGATGAATTTAATAAATATATGAATGCTCAAAAGGAATTAGCTAGAAAGAATGTTAAAAATACTACTTCTATGGCAAGTCAAAAGAAAGTTTTATTATCTTTCTTAACTCCTAGTGAATTTGTATATGGTATCTATAGATTAAAGAGTAAAGTAACTGCAATCTTTTCTAAAGATGAGATTGTTGACCATATAGATCATGATACATATATTGCTCTTGATAGAACATGTTTTTATGCAGAGTCTGGTGGTCAAGTTAGTGATACTGGTATGATTGTAGGTAAGAGTTTTAAAGCTCGTGTATTAGATGTTTTTAAGGCTCCTAATGGGCAACATATACATAAAGTTAAACTACTTGCTGGTTCTATTTCTATAGGAGATGAATGTGAATTAGTTTTAGATAAAGATAAGAGAAAAGATACTGAACATAATCATTCTAGTGTGCATATGCTTCAATATGCATTACAAGAATTAGTGTCTAAAAATATTAAACAATCTGGTAGTTATGTTGATGAGAATAAATTAAGATTTGATTTTACTTCATCTACTAAATTGTCTGATGATAAATTAATTGAAGTAGAAAATTTTGTTAATGATATGATAAAACAACATATAATTGTTTCTACTGAGGTTTTACCTATAGATAAAGCTAAAGAAATGGGAGCAATGGCATTATTTGATGAAAAGTATTCTGATTTAGTTAGAGTTGTTAAGATAGGTAAATCTATTGAATTATGTGGTGGAACTCATGCTATTAATACAAAAGATATTGGAAGATTTGCTATATGCTCATATGAAACTAAAGGTAGTAATGTATATCGTATAGAAGCAACTACAGGAGAAAAAGTTCCTTTTACTTTAACTGATATTGTTAAACCTTATAAAGATGAAATAGTTAGATTATTAATGAAGGCTAAGACTATATTAGATGAAGCTGAAAAAATGGGTAAAGAATTGGATTTTGATGTAGATATTGATACTAATGATCCTATTTCATATAAAGATGTTATCTATTGTAGAAATGAACTTCAATATATACATCATGAAGTTAAAGACTTAGAAAAACGATATAAAGAATTAAAACAAAAAACTGCTTTAGATGATTTAGATATATATAAAAATAATATTAAAGACTATGGTAGTATTAAAGGTTTATTAATGAAGACTAATGATACTGATATTAATAGTTTAAAATCTATTGCTGATAGTTTGATTTCTACTATGGATGAAGGATTTATTTTCTTTGCTAATGTTAAAGATGATGGTAATGTTAATTTTATTGCTAGAAGTAACTCTTTTGTTAATGCTGGATTAATTGTAAAGGATGCAAGTATATCTTCAGGAGGAAATGGTGGAGGTAGTCTTACTTTTGCTCAAGGTGGAGGTAAGAATGCAGATAATCTAGATAAAGTATTTGATCATATTGAGAAAGTTTTAAAAGATGGCGAATAATTATTTAATAGAAAATACTAATTCTATCATATTAAAGGCTACTATTAAAAATATTATTAATAAAGAGAAATTTAATGATGCAGTTATTAACTATTATAATTTAGATGATGTTTTATTAAGTAGTGCTTTAGATGATTTAGATACTTATGGATTGTTTAATGATAAGAAAGTAATTGTAATTAATAATATAGATAATTTTAGTATAGAATCTAATAAAGATGATTATAATCACTTAATATCTTATTTAGATAATCCTAGTTCTAATAATTTACTTATTATTACTGCGAATAAGTTAAATAATACTAAAAAATTAACTAAAGAGTTAAAGAAGAAAATGATTTATAAAGAAATAAATTCTAATAGTATAGATTATATAAAAAAAGAATTAAATGGATATAAGTTGGATAGTGGTGTAATAAGATTAATAAATGATTATTGTAATGAGGATTTTGATAGAATTCATACTGAATGTCAAAAATTAATTAGTTATAAGGATACAGATAAAGTAATAACTAAAGAAGATATAGATAAGTTATTAATTAAGAGTAGTAAAGATATAACTGAATTGACTTTTGAATTTACTAAGTATTTATTTAATAAAGATAAATATAATGCATTATTATTGTTTAATGAATTGAAGGAAAATGGTGTTGAACCTATATCTTTAATTGGTTTAATGGCTAGTCAGATTAGAATTATTTATCAAGTTAAAATATTAGTAAATAGAAAACTTAATAATTTAGAGATATCTAAGATATTGGATGAAAAAGAATATAGAATAAAAAAGACTAGAGAATTAATAAATTATTATAGTGAAGAAGAATTGTTGGAGTTAATTAGAAAGTTATCTGATATGGATATTAATATTAAAACTACTGATATTGATTCTGAGTTTTTAATAGAATTATTTATAATTAACTTGAAAAAATAATATTATATGATAAAATTTGTTTATAGGAGGTATATTATGAGGAAGTATGGTATTATTGCATTAGTAGTTGTTTTATCATTTGTTATGGTAGGATGTGGAAATGGTAAAGATAAAGCTAAGAAGAAAAGTAATGAAACAACATTAGTTTGTACTCAAACTCAAAGTGGAGTAGATATTGAATTTAATGTAGGATTTAAAGGTAAATCTGTTAGAAAAATTGATTTTAATTATGATATGGATATATCTAGTTATACTGATGAGCAAATTAAGATGTTTGAAAATCAAGATTTTTGTAAATTAGTAAAAGATACTATGAGTGATTATAAGAGTGCTTTTAAAGATTGTAAACAATCTGTTAAGAACAAACATTTAAAACTATATGCAGTATTAGATGTTCATAAATTAGATGGTGATATTTCTAAGAAAATGACTACTCCAAAGAAAGCTAAAGAAGAATTAGAAAAAACTGGATATAAATGTAAAATTAATAAGTAAAAAAGAAAGCTTTTAGCTTTCTTTTATTTTGTTTAATTTATCATATATTTCTTTTAAATTTTTTTCATATCCTATATCTTTAGGAGTATAGTATTTTTTGTTTTTTATTTTATCAGGTAGATATTGTTGTTTAACATATGCTCCTTCATAATTATGTGGGTATTTATAGTCTTTGGAATTAGTTTTTAAATGTTTTGGTATTGTTCCTACATTACCTTGTTCTATATCTTCTAATGCAGAATCAAAAGCTATATGAGCAGTATTACTCTTTGGAGATAAAGCCATTTCTGATACTATAGTTCCTAGAGGTATTCTTGCTTCTGGTAATCCAACTCTTTCAGCTGCATTAATAGCAGCATCTAATCTAGGTCCAATAGCAGGATTTGCTAGTCCTATATCTTCATAAGCTATTACTGATAATCTTCTATATATTGAATCTAAGTCTCCTTCTGTAACTAACCTAGCTAAATAGTGAAGTGATGCATCTATATCGCTTCCTCTAATAGATTTTTGTAATCCACTTAATACATCATAATGACCATCACTATTTTTATCTGAGAAGAATACTGGTTTAGAATTTATATTTTTTATTTTATCTATAGTAATAGTTTTATCATCAGTAGAGTAGTATGCTATTTCTAATAGATTATAAGCATATCTAAGGTCATTTCCAGAGAGTTTAGCAATTCCTTCTATACTTTTATCATCTATCTTAATACCATCTAAATCTGGGTGTTTTATAGCTCTTTTGAGACCTTTTATAATATCTTTAGTAGTTAACTCATTAAGTTCAAATAATTGGCATCTACTTCTAATAGCTGGATTAATAGAATGATATGGATTAGATGTAGTCATACCTATTAAAGTAATTAATCCAGATTCTAATTGTGGTAGTAATATATCTTGTTTATCTTTATTTAATCTATGAATTTCATCCATTATTAAAACTATACCATCATACATCTTAGCTTCTTCTATAACTGTATCTATATCTTTTTTAGTATTAATAGTAGCATTTAAGAATCTATATCTTAAATCAAGTTCATTTACTAATACATTCGCAATAGAAGTTTTACCAATACCTGGTTTACCATATAATATCATAGAAAATAATTTCTTATTCTTAACTAAATTAGTAAGTATTTTACCTTTACCAATTAAATGAGATTGTCCAATAACTTCATTTAATTTAGTAGGGGCAAGTTTTATAGCTAAAGGTTTATTCATAATTATCACCTATATATATTTTAACATAAAAAAAGATTATTTAGTACTTAATACTTTTTTGTATTGTCCTATAAAATCTCTTTCATCAGTAAAATCATTAGATATAGTAGTAACTAGTTCTCTAAACTCTCTAGGATGTATATTTCTAATATCTCTATCTTCTTTTTTAAGTTTTACTAAATAATCTAATTTATCTATACTTATTTTATTATTTAATAAAGAATCAAATAATTTTAAAGTAAAATTAACATTATTTTGAACTATATTAGTATCTATAGTTCCATTAGGATATCTAACTTCTATTTCATTAATATCATAGTCTACATGTAGGCCATCTTTAGTAGAAAAATCATCTTCTTGTAGTGCGAATAAGTTTTGATATACACTTTCATAGTTATTAAAATCTATATTATCAATTTTTTCTAATAATCTATTTTTTAATGGAACAGCATAATCTTTAGATTTAGGTCTCTCTATATACTTATCTCCCATATAAAATATTTTAAAATCATCTTCATATAAAGCAATTAATTTATATAATCCTTCATAAAATTTTAAATTCTTGCGAAACTTATTATTACTTATATGCATATGAAAAGCACAAGTTTCATCTGTTTTACAATCATTTTCTTTTAAGAAATTACATACATCATATATTTCTTTCCAATCATGATTAGTATCAGTAAATGTTCTAGAAGATAATTCTCCACCCATATAGCGATCATACTCATTATGTTTTTCTACGTTTGTGACAGAATTTTCTTGATCTAAGCACCAATTTTTATCAAAATCAAAATCATCCATTTTATGATTTAATTTAAATTGTACTGGAAACTTATCTTTCATAATTGTATATAAATAAGCAATATTAATATTAGTAAATTCTAATTCTATGCCAAATTTAAAATCTTTACTTACATTTAACTTATCTTTATATTCCATAATATCACTTCCAATATAGCTATATATTATAGCAGATTTCTTGTAATAATCAATATAATTATATATAATATATATAGAAGGTGAGTATATGAAAATAGAGGATGCGATTAATGATTTTATAAATTATTGTGTCTTTGAAAAAGGACTTTCTGATAAGACTAAAGATTCATATTATAATGATTTATGTATATATAAAGATTATATTAAGAAAGATAGAGTAGAAGATATTACTAGTGATGATATTAAGGGGTTTTTAAAGAGTAGAAATAATAATGAAAAGAGTAGTACTATTGCGCATAATTTAACTGTTATAAAGAATTTTCATAAATATTTATATAAAGAAAATATTGTTAAAGAAGATATATCTTTATTTATAGATAGACCTAAATTACAAAAGAAATTACCTAAGACTTTAAGTGTTGAAGATGTAGATAAATTACTTGATATTGAACTAAAGACTAAGTTTGACTACCGTAATAAAGCTATGTTAGAATTGATGTATGGGACTGGACTTAGAGTCAGTGAATTAGTATCTTTAACTTTAAATGATATAGATACTACAAACTGTATAATTAGAATAATGGGTAAAGGTAGTAAAGAAAGGGAAATACCATTAGGTGAGTATTCTATCTATTATTTAAATATGTATTTAGAAGTTAGAGGTTCCATGTTAAAGGGTAAAGATGATAATAAATTATTTTTAAATAATCATGGTAGAGGAATGACTAGACAAGGCTTCTTTAAGAATTTGAAAAAAATATTAAAAGAAAAAGGTCTTAGTACTGATATTTCTCCACATACTTTGAGACATTCTTTTGCGACTCATTTATTAAATAGGGGAGCAGACTTAAGAAGTATACAAGAAATGTTAGGGCATTCTGATATATCTACTACTAAGATATATACCCATGTAAGTGATGATAAAGTTAGTAAAGATTATAAAAAATATCATCCTAGAGTTGATAAGGAAGTGTAAAAATGAGATTTAAAAGAATATTTTTAATGGTTCTTGATGGACTAGGAGTAGGGGAAACTAATGATGCTAGTAATTTTGGAGATGTAGGTGCTAATACATTAGGTCATATTAAAGAAAAGTATGATTTATTTGTACCTAATTTAAAGAAAATTGGTTTTTTAGATACTTTAAATATGAATGAAGATAAAGATGTAGAAGCATATTATAGTATTGCTAAACCTAATAATGCTGGTAAAGATAGTTTAAATGGTCATTATGAAATGATGGGTATTAAGAATAATATTCCATTTAGAACATTTAATTCTGGTTTTTCTACTGAATTAATTTCTACTATAGAGCAATTAACTGGTAGAAGGGTTATTGGTAATAAGTGTTGTATTGATAATCTATCTATTATTAATGAATTAGGTGAAAGACAACAAAATTATGGATCTTTAATAGTATATACATCTGCAGATTCTGATTTACAAATTGCTGCTCATGAAGATAATATTCCTATTTCTACATTATATAAGTATTGTGAGAAAATTAGAGCTATCACATTAAGAGAAGAGTGGAGAGTAGGTAGAGTAATTGCTAGACCATTTAATGGTACTCCAGGTAACTATAAATTAATTAATAGTAGTAGAAGAGATTATTCTGTTAAACCTCCAGAAAAGTCTGTTTTAGATAGTTTAATTGCTAATAAGTATAATGTTATAGGTATTGGTAAAATAAATGATATATTTGATGGACAAGGTATTAATAAGTCTATTAAAGCTTCTGGTAATGGTGAAGCTATAAACAAATTTATTGATATTATGGATAAGAATTTTACTGGACTATGTATGGTTAATTTATCTGATTTTGATAGTTTATATGGACATACTAGAGATGGAGAGGGGTATAGTAAAGCTATTGAAGAATTAGATGTAGATATACCAATTATTTTAAATAAATTAGAAAATGATGATTTATTAATAATAACAGCTGATCATGGAAATGATCCTACATTTAAAGGAAATGATCATACTAGGGAAAATGTACCAGTAATTATGTATAGTAGAAATTTAAAAGAAGCTAAAAGATTAGAACCATTTGATACTTTAGCTGATATAGGTGCGACTATTGCAGATAACTTTGAAGTAGATGAACCTAAGTTTGGTGTTAGTATTTTAGATGAATTAGAATAATAGGGGAGTTATAAAAAAAGAAGAAGATATTAATCTTCTTCTTTTTCTTCTTCATCTTCATTTTCAGATTCTACTTCATATACTTCATCTGTAAGTTCCCCCTCTTCAGATTCAAAACTTTCACATGCAGTATCATCTTTATCAGAGCACTCATCAACCTCAGAACTATTACTTACTTGTATTTCATCTAATTCACACGAACCCTCTTCTGGATTATTATACTTACAGTTTTCTACGTCACAATTAATATTATTTTTATTCTTTTTTCTCATAATTATCCTCCTAAATAGTATTATGTACCTATAAATAAATTTTATACTAAAATACTACCTTCTCTAAAATGAATCGAGATGGAGAACTACCCATCTAAGTAGAGTTAAATGGCTTAAAATTAACATGCCCTCTTCTCTCTATTAGGGGAGAGAGGGATAGATATATGTATTTAATTATATATAAGTAATTAATAATATATAGATTAAATTAGAAAAATATTTTTATAAAAAAATAATAACTTCTCTTATCTTTATAAATAGAGTAGAGTCGTGTAGTAATAATTTTAATAATATTTTATTAATTATATAGTTATTTATACGTATATATTATATATAATTATATAGAAGTTAACATAATATCAATTATAGGAAGTAATATAAATAGAGAAAAACACCATTAATAGTGGTGTTTTACGTATCTTTTTCTATTATTATGATATACTTTATTATATTTTTTTTCTTCTTTATCTTCACTCTTCTCTTCAGTACTATCATAATAATTAATTAATTTACCATTGATATTTTCTATTTGCATACTGCGTTTGTAATTGACTTTAAGTTCTCCATTACGATATTTAGATAGATTTTTGTGTTCGAAGTAGGATGTATTATCTAGATTATGTACAATACGATATTCATCTATAGTTGCTTCTTTATATATTTTTTTATCTCTGATTGCTATATGATTACCTTCATTAGTAATCTTTATCCCAATTTTTCTATTAGGATCACTAATACGTATTTTAACGTTATTATCTTCATCAATATTATATTTAATGAAAGTATTATTTTTTTTAGTATAATAATCTTCTTCTTCCCAATCAATATATGAATATAGTATTTCATCTTTTTCTAATATATCATCTAATACTTCTGCACATTTAGATTTTTTAAAAGCTCTACTCAACCAATGTTTTATGTCATTTTTCATTCTGTCAGTCCTCTCCTCCCCTTTTGACATGGGAACGTTATAATAACATAAAATTTATATAATTACAAGAAAAAACTACCAATTTGGTAGTTATACTTTTCTAGATTCAATTTCTGCAATTTTTTCTAATACTTCTTTAGCATTTTCTTCATTAATTTCATTATATCCTAATTCTTTTAATGCTTGTACTTTAGCAGTATTTAACTCTTGTGTACGAGATAATTTTTCTTCATTTTTGTGTTCTATATCTTGTACAAATTTCTTATGAGTCTCACTAATTCTAGTTTTAGATGCTCCTCCACCATTATATAGAGTCATCGCACTAAACATAATACTTTCAAAAATGAATTGTTGATCTTTATTGAATGCAAATTCTACTGGATCAGTAAATCCTAAAGATTTAGACATATAAGCTAATATATACTTTAATTCTTCAGTAGTCTCCATTGATTGTAAGAAGTTATATAAGTATACATAAGTATTATATGTTTCTTTAGTTTTATCACTTGCTAGTTTTTCTTTTAATAAATTAATAATTTCAGATAATAGTTCTTGTTCTTTCTTATTAAATCCTTTTAAGTCAGCAATTATTTCTCTATTAGAAGAATCTTTAACTCCTTCTTTTAATCTATGTTCAACTTCAATTATATAATCTCCATTTATTTTTAAATCTTTTAACTCTTCTTTACTTTCTATATTTAATAAACTAAATAATTTAGCAGACTTTTCTTTAGGCCATTCATCTAAATTTTCTATTGCTAGATAGTTATATAACATTTGTCTAGATACTCCTAAATATTTAGCCAATCTAACCTTACTTATTCCTAATTCTGTTAATGCTGTATTTAATTCTTTCATCTTTATCTACCCTCCAATATAATTATAGACAATTTTATGTAAATAATCAAGTGTAAATTGACACTTTTTTTTATTTTATAAGAATAAAACTATAATATTGGGTATTAAATATATTTCTATTAGAGATGATATCAATAAGAATATAATAGATATTATAAGCACTTTAATATATCTTTTTACTATATTATGTCCTATATTAGTTCTTTTTTTAAATAAATAATTAAATAATATTAAAGAAAAATCTATTGCGTAATAACATAATATTAAGTATATAAATAAATTTAATATTAAAGGTATGATATATACTATTCCAATTATAATACCTCTTAATCCATATGAAGAAATTATACTACTAAAAGAAAAGCCTAATATAAAGCTTTTTATAATTAATAGTGCTATTATAAATAGTATTCCTATTATAGATATACCTAATAACCATATAAATATAGATATTATAGTATTAGTAGATATACTACTTATAAATGCATTAGTATAATTTAAATTACTTTTCTTTATTTTATAAAAGAAATTATCTAGGTATGATAATATTAATTTTTTATTACTATTAGATATTATAGCTGGAAATAGTATTCCTATAAGTATAGATATTATTATAACAATTAATAGTATAAATAGTAGTTTATTATTTTTTATTCTATGTATTAGTGTATTCATATTACATAATACTATTTTTTTATATATTATATACTAAAAATAAATTTACTTTTTTCTACATTTATTTTATAATTAGTATGAGGTGTTTATAATGAATGATAAAGTAGTAAAGGGTGTGGCTTTATTTTTAGCACTAGTTATGATAGTAACTTTCTTTAGTGTATTATTATATTTAAAATAAAAAAGAACTCTTGTTCTTTTTTTATTTGTTTATATATCCTTCTAATTCAGGGATTATTTCTTCTATGTTACTATCTGGAATATTATATTTATTTACTATATCATTTATTCTTTTAGTATCTTTTGATAAATATAATAATAATAGTCCAGCTATTCTATTAGATGTATATTGATCTAATACTTTTCTATCTTTATTATTTATTTTATATTTTCTACATATATCTCTAATAGGTCCATATCCATATAAATAATTAGTTAATGATTTAGATATTGTATTTACTTCTTCGTTTTTATCTTTTAATTTTATTTTTCTCCAGATTTTCATATGATCATCCCCTATATGACTTAATATAATAACATATTTATAAGTAAAAATAAACTACTAATATTATTAACTTTTAATAAATATTTATACAAAAATAGAGACAATAGTCTCTATTTTTCTCCTTCTTCTAACATAGTAGTAATAAATATACCATATCCCTTAGTAGTATCATTTACAATAACATAGTTGACTGCCCCTATTATTTTATTATCTTGTATTATTGGAGAACCACTCATACCTTGTACTACTCCACCAGTTTTATTTAATAATCTTTTATCAGTTATTTGGAATAATATATTTTTAGTTTTACTGTTCTTATCAATATTTATAATTTCAATATTAAAATCTTCTACTTTGTTATTGTTAACTACTGTTTTAATTATAGCATTACCTTTCTTTATATCATCAATGTTACCTACTTCAATAGTTTTTAAATCTTTTATAGTATTATTATAGATCCCATAAATACCAGTAATATCATTATCTTTAATATTACCATCAACCTTATCTTTATTATATTCAGCATTCTTTTCTCCAGCATCACCACTTCTACTTTTAGTTATATCAGATACATTAGCAGAAAATATTTTACCATCTTTTATTTCAAATTTCTTAGCAGTACTACTTTCTATTATTTCATGTCCTAGGGCACCAAATATCTTAGTATTTGGATCTATATAAGTAAGTGTACCAATACCATTTATTTGATCTTTTACATACAATCCTGTCTTTAAAATACCACTATTATCCTCTACTAGGTTTAAGTTAATATTCTCTGTTTTTTTATTTCTAATTATAGTAAAGTTTATTTTATTAGAATCTTTATTATTAATAATATCTATCATAGTATCTATTTTATCTACTGGTTTATTATTTATTTTGATTATATTATCTCCTACTCTAAAACCAGCATTCTTTGCGATAAATTCATTATTAATTTTATAGAAACCTACAACTAAAATACCTTTAGAATTAACTTCTATTCCTATGGTTTTACCAGAAGCAATTATATATTTTGAATAAGCAAATGTATTTATGGGTATTATAATTAGAAGAAGAATAATTTTAAAAAAAATATTTTTACATTTCAAAAAAATCACTCCTTAAAACTTTACTACATTTTTAGTATTAATTATTTATAAAAAAATATGTCTAATAATAATTACCATTTACACTAATTTTTTACAATTCTTTTGACTAGTAATAAAATACATTATATAATATATATAATAGAGGTGAATTATAATGAGTGATAATAAAGGAATTGAACCTTCTATTATGGAAGGAATTCTTAATAATTCTGAAACTAATACAGAAGAAGCTTTTAAAAGATCTTCTAGAGAAAGAAAGAATTTAAATTTAAAAAATAAACGAAAAGCTACTGTAAGAAAACGTGTATTTATGATTGCAGTTGCGGGATTAGTTGCTGGTGGTGTTGGTAGTGTTGCAGTTCCTAGAGTTGTAGAATTAAAAGAACAACATGAATTAGATGATTTATTTGAAGATAGATATGGTAGTGCTTTAGATGATATAGTTAATAGATCTAGTAATCCTAAGAATGGTTCTGTTGATTATATAGAGATTGCTAATGAAATTAGGCAGATGGCTCATGATGATGAAGAGTTAGATAATATAATATATGAGTTTTATAATTCGTTTGGTAGAAAAACAGGTATTCCTATGTATGATGGAATAGTTGATAAAACTATACGAGAAATTCCAAAGAATAACTTTGATAAAAGTGAAAATTATGTATTCTATGATGGTTTAGAAGATTATATACATGAAAAAGGATTTAGTGATTTAGAGCAATATGATGATATTATGAGAAATAAAATAATTTCTGATTATAAATATGATAATGTTAAAAGAGGGGTTAAATAATGGAAGATGTTAGTGTAGATGTATTACAAATTGATAATAAAGAATATGTAATTATTGATAATTTATTAGATAGTGATTCTAATATTATGTATTATTATTTTGCTAATAAAGAGAACCCTGAGGATTATTTAATACAAAAATTGGCTGATGATAATGGTACTTTACATTCAATTACAAGAGATGAATTTAATATGGCATTAGGATTACTTAGAAAAAAATATTTTAGTTAAAAATAAAAAGACTTTTAAATAAAGTCTTTTTTATTCTTCTACTTTAAAATCTTTTAGTGATCCATCTTTTTCTACTATTTTAGTAATAGCTTCTTCAGCACTCTTTAATTTTTGATCACATTTTTTAGATAATTCCATAGCTTTAGTAAATTCTTTAATTGCATCATCTAATGGAACTTCTCCACTTTCTAGTTTATTAACTATTTCTTCTAAATCTTTTAAGTTTTCTTCAAAACTTTTTTCTTTCTTTTCTGCCATAATAACCTCCTATATTACTTTAACATCTATATTACCATCTTTTAGATTTAATTCTAATAAATCATCTTTTTTAGTATCTTTTATACTACTAATTACTTTATTATCCTTCTTTACTATAGAATACCCCCTCTGAAGCGTTTTTAAGGGGCTTAGAGCGTCTAACTTAGAAATTATTTGTAAATACTTATTAGATTTATTATCAATTAAATTATATGGGTTTTTAAAGATAATTGAATTATTTAATTCATTATATTTTTTTTCTTTAATATTAACTAGATTCTTTAGAGAAAATTTTAATCTTTCTACTAAATTATCAAATATTAATTCTTTAGATTCATATATAGTTATTGGGTTAGTAAATATATAATGTTTTTTTATTTCATCTAAATGTTTTTTATTAATATTTATTTTATTTAATAAAGATTTATTTAATCTTATTTTTATCTGATCTAAATAACTAATTACATCACTTATAGCGGGAACTGCCATTTCTGCAGCACCTGTTGGAGTTGGTGCACGTAAGTCTGCGACAAAATCTGCTATTGTAAAGTCTACTTCATGACCTACTGCAGAAATAACTGGTATAGGACATTCATAAATAGCTTTAGCAACATCTTCTTCATTAAATGGCCATAAGTCTTCTATGGATCCTCCTCCTCTACCTACTATTAATGTATCTAAATTATAATTTTCTGCATTTTTTATTTGTTCTACAATAGTAGAATGAGCTTCTTCTCCTTGTACTAAAGCAGGTAATAATATTATTTCTGATAGAGGCCATCTTCTTTTAATAGTAGAAATAATATCTTTAATAGCAGCACCTGTAGGTGCAGTAATAACTCCTACTCTATTAGGTATCTTTGGAATAGGTTTCTTATGAGATTTATCAAATAATCCCTCTTCTTCTAGTTTCTTTTTTAATTGTTCATAAGCAATATATAAATTACCTACTCCATCTTCTAACATATCATTAACATAAATTTGATAAGATCCATTTGCTTCAAATACACTTATTTTACCAGTTACTAGTACTTTCATACCATCAGTAGGTAAAAACTTTAATTTCTTAGTATTATTAGCAAACATAACAGCACTAATTCTACTACCTTCATCTTTAATAGTAAAATAGTAATGTCCTCTAGAATGAGCTTTAAAATTAGATATTTCACCTTTTAAAAACACTTCATTCAAGTTAATATCATTATCTATTTTATATTTAATATATTTAGTTAATTGTGTTACTGAAATATACTTATCGTTCATCTTCAACCTCACTATGATAAATATTATCAAGTACTCCATTTATCATTTTAGTAACTTTTTCTTCAGAATATTTCTTAGATAATTCAACAGCTTCATTAATACATACTATACTAGGAGTATCTGTATACATAAGTTCATATATACCTAAAGATAGAATTGATTTATCTACATTATTTAATCTATCAATAGTCCAATCTTTAAGATATTTATTTGCTAATGAATCTATCTTAGTTCTATTATCTATAATACCATTTACACAAGTAGTAACATATTCATTTTCTACTTCTAATTGGTCTTTAATTAACTTATCTATATCATACTTTAAATTAGTATTTTTTAATATATAAGTTTGATATATAACTTTAATAATAATTTCTCTAAGTTCACTTCTATTCTTCATAGTATCACCACCTTAAGTTTATCATTATGAGTGTATAAAATCAATTATTTATCTATATCTTTTTTTAAATCATATAAATAATTTAATGCCTCCATAGGAGTCATCTCTAATGGATTAATTTCTTTTATTTTCTCTTCTATTTCATTTGGTTTTTCTATTGCTTCAGATTCATTATATTCAAATAATGAAGTCTGAGTAAATTCTTCTTTAGTATTATTAGTATTTTCATATACATTTAGAATGTCATCTGCTCTATCTATTAAAGATTTAGGAAGGCTTGCTAAAGAAGCTACATGGATACCATAACTTTTATCTACTGGTCCATTTTTAACTTTATGTAAGAATGTTAATTTAGAATCTTTTTCTATAGCAGAAACATGAACATTCTTTAAATTCTTTAAATCATTTTCTAAAGCAACTAATTCATGATAATGAGTTGAGAATAATGTTTTACATTTAATTCTATCATGAATATGTTCTAGTATTGCTTGAGCTAGACTCATTCCATCATATGTAGCAGTACCTCTACCTAATTCATCAAATAATATTAAACTATTAGAAGTAGCTTCACTAATAGCATAATTAGCTTCTTTCATTTCTACCATAAAAGTAGATTCTCCACTAACTAAATCATCACTAGCACCAATTCTAGTAAATATTTTATCAAATATAGGCATAGTACAACTACTACAAGGAACAAAACATCCCATTTGAGCCATAATAACAGTAATAGCACATTGTCTCATATAAGTAGATTTACCAGCCATATTAGGACCAGTTATTAATAATATATTAGTAGTTTTATCCATTAATATATCATTAGGAACATATTTATCTTTCATAACTTGCTCTACTACTGGATGACGACAATCTATCATCTTAATTACTCTATCATTTACTAAATTAGGTCTAGTAAATTTATACATATCACTAACTATAGAAAATGACTCTAACATATCTATTTCACTAATTACTTTAGCAATTTTTTGTATCTTAGAAATATATCTTTTAACTACTTCTCTAATATCCATAAATAATTTATATTCTAAATTAATTATTTTCTCTTCAGCACCTAATATTATGTTTTCTTTTTCTTTAAGTATAGGAGTAATATATCTTTCACTATTAGCTAAAGTTTGTTTTCTCTCATATCCAAACTCATCTTTAACTAAATTCTTTTGTCCTTTAGATACTTCTATATAATAACCAAATACTTTATTAAAACCTACTTTTAAATTCTTAATACCAGTACGTTTTCTCTCTTCAGATTCCATATCTAATATAAAGTCTTTAGAACCACTACTAATTTTCTTTAATTCATCTAATTCACTATTATACCCTTCTTTAATTAAATGCCCTTCTTTTAAAGTAAATGGTGCATCTTCTAAAATAGTTTTTTCAAGTAATTCATATAATTCATCTAAAGTATCTAATTTCTTATCAAATTTTAATTCTTCTAATATTCTTTTAATATTAGGTAGGCTCTTTAAAGAACTTTTTAATTGTAATAAATCTTTGGCATTTAAATTACCATAAGTAATGCGTCCAGCTAATCTTTCTAAGTCATATACATTACTCAATTCTTTAATTAAATCATCTCTTAAAATAAACTCAGTAGATAATTTTTCTATCATATCATAACGTTTATTTATTTCTTTTTTATTAGTTAATGGATTTTCTATAGTATGTTTTAAATATCTACTACCCATAGCTGTTTTACATTTATCAAGTAACCATAATAAACTATATTGACGTTCTCTATTACGCACTGTTTCTACTAATTCTAAATTCCTTTTAGTATTTATATCAAATTCTAAATGATCGTTAGTCTTTATAATATTGCATTTTTGTAAGTGATGTAGATCTCCTTTTTTAGTATCTACTATATAGAATAATAAGTGTTTAATAGTACTAACTAATCTAATATCTTCTATATTTTTATAAATATATTCATAGTTTTTATCTTCTAATTCTTCTTTAGTTATAGTTACTAAAATATTATAATTACTTCTAAGTATTTCTACTATTTCTCTATCAATAGAATCATTTACTATTACTTCATTAAAATTATATTTAGTAATTTCTTTAATTAATTTATCTTTATCTCCATCTATTAATAAAGCATTTACTTCTCCAGTAGAAATATCTGCATAAGAAATACCATAACAATAGTCAAAACTATAAATATTCGCAATATAGTTATTAGTTTTAGAATCAATTGTATCATCTAATCTTGTACCTTTAGTAATAACTTGTATTACGTCTCTTTTAACTACACCCTTTACATCTTTAGGATCTTCTAATTGTTCGGCAATTGCGACTTTATAACCATTTTCTATTAGTGTTTCAACATAACTAGCATAAGCATGATGAGGAACTCCACACATAGGAACTCTTTCATCTAGTCCTGCTTGTTTACCTGTTAAAGCTAGTTCTAAAACATGTGAAGCAGTTACTGCATCTTCAAAAAACATTTCATAAAAATCACCAAGTCTAAAAAAGATAATACTATCTTCATAATTATCTTTAACCTCCATGTATTGCTTCATCATGGGACTAAGTTTACTTCTATCTACTTCACTGCGTTTCATACTACTCACCACGTTATATATTATACCAAAAATAAGGCATAAAAAAAAGAAATAATAACTATTTCTTTAATAAGTCTTTATAAGCGTTTAGTATACCATCTACATAGGCACATCCCATAAAGCATACTACATCATCTTTATTGTCTTTTAATTTATTAATTTCTTCTATACTAATAATATCTCCATTATTTAATTTATCTATAATTGTATATGATGTAATACCTGGATAATCTTTAGGATCTTCTCTATTAGCATCTATATCAGTTAAATATGCTTTATCAGCTATGTTAAATGCTTTTACAAACTCATCTGTAAAGTCTTTTGTTCTTGAATATGTATTTGGTACAAAAACTACTATTAGTTTTTTATTTGGATATTTTTGCTTAATAGCTTCTAAAGTAACTTTTATTTCTGTTGGATGATGTGCATAGTCATCTATTATGATACTTCCATTTATTTTTTCTTCTGCAAATCTTCTTTTAGCATTTACAAATGTTTCAAGTGAAGCATGTATTTCATCTTTAGTAAATCCTAATTCTTTAGTTAGTGCGATTGCTGCTGCTGCATCTAGTACCATATGTTCTCCATATAATGGAATATCAAAATGTCCAAATAATTCGTTATTTACATAAATATCAAATTCAGAACCAGTATCTTCTAATTTCATATTTTTAATTACTATGTCATTATCTTCATTAAATCCAAAGAATTTTACTTTAGTATTATAATTAATCTTTCTAACCTCTTCATTATCACCATTTGCTACTACTAAATCTTTAGTGTTATTAGCAAATATTTCAAATGTATCTCTAATATCATCTATATCTTTATAGCATTCTAAATGTTCTGCTTCTATATTAGTAATTATAGAATATTTTGGATGATAAGCAGTAAAGTGTCTATTAAATTCATCACTTTCTACTACAAAGTATTTATTATCAGGACTAGCATGTCCATCTCCAGCACCAATAAAGTAATTACATTCCATTTTGTCCTCTATAATATGTCTAATAAGTGAAGATGTAGTTGTTTTACCATGGGTACCACTAACACCAATAGTATCAAACATATCAACTATATCACCCATTATTTCGTTATATTTCTTTATAGTAAGACCTAATTCTTTTACTCTTTTCATTTCTGGATGATTTGTAGAAAAAGCTACACTATAAGTTACAATAGTATCTTTATCTATTTCATGATCATGATCATAATAAATTGGTATATTACGTTCTTCTAATCCCTCTTGTGTGAATTTATGACCTCTTGCATCATCATAACCTGATACTTCGTTTCCTAAATCACTTAATATTTGAGCAAGAGTACTCATTCCTGTTCCTTTAATTCCTATACAATAATATTTCATTATATCCCTTCTTTCTTTGAATATATACATCCACAATAGTTTTGTCTATATAAATTATATTCTTTCGATAATTCTATACTTCTTTTATAACCGTTTTTCTTTTTAAAATCAGAATATAAGTATGTAGAATTATATTTATTACTTAAATCTTCTCCTATTTCATTAATCCAATTACTATTTTTATATGGAGATAGACTTAGGGTTGTAGTAAAGTATGGAAAACCTTCTTTTTCAGCAACTTTAGCAGTTTCTTCTAGTCTTAAATTATAACATTTATAACAACGTTTACCTCTTTCAGGTTCATTTTCTAATCCTTTAGCTATATCTAGGAAATCATTTATATCATATCTACCATCTATTATAGATATTTTGTATTTAGTTTTAAATTTCTTTATAAAACTTTTGACTTCATTTAATCTTTTATTATATTCGTTTTCATCTGTAATATTTGGATTATAATATAAAATCGTTATTTCAAAAATATTACCAAGACGCTCTAATACTGCAGATGAACATGGAGCACAACATGCATGTAATAAGAGTTTAGTACCTGGTTTAATATTTTTAATTTCTTCTTCCATCTTTAAATCATAATTCATAATATCACCATTATTTTTTAATTAATGTTTTTTCTTTTTTATATAGTTTTTTATGTATTATATCATTATCTTCATAAACAAAATATTTTCTAGGTCTATATTCACCATTAAATTTAAGTAAATAAGTATTAAAATCATTATGTTCTTTTATATAATCTACTACTTCTGGATTATATATTTCATATAAATCTTGCTTTGTACCTCTTGCTTGTTCTCTGAATAACCTTGATATTTTATTTGATAGTTTACAATTATCTTCAAACATAGCAATATTAAGTGCATGTACTATATCTTTATAATATATATACTCATCTTCATTTATTATATTTTCAAAATCTGTATTTAAAAGTAAATATTGACCTATATTACTACTTTTTTTAATAGCTACTTCTTTAATACTATTTGGGTTATTTAATTGATTCATATTATGTGAAGAAGATACTCTAATAATATGTTTTGCTTCTTCTCTAATATCTTCTGGTACATCTATAGTATCAGTTACTACTAAACTTAATAATTCATCGATTTTTTCAATATTTACCATTATATAATTTTTGTTATCTTTATTTGTTCTAAACTTCATTTTGTATTTACACCTCGTTATCTAATTATACCATAAAAAAAGAATAATGTGTTTATTATTCTTTTTATTTTAAGTAATAATGCTTTATAGGTTTTAGATTATCATCTAATTCATAGCATATTGGATTACCTGTTTCTATTTCTAATCCAATTACTTCTTCATCATTTAAATTATCTAAGTATTTAATTAATCCTCTTAAACTATTACCATGAGCAGCAATAATTACCTTTTTATTATCTTTTAGAGCTGGTTCTATATCAGAATACCAATATGGCATAACACGTTCTATAGTGTCCTTTAAACATTCTGTATGAGGTAATTCTTCTTTATTTAAGTCTTTATATTTAGAATCAAATCCAGGATATCTAGGATCATTATCATCTAGTTCTGGAGGTCTAACATCAGCACTTCTTCTCCATATATGTACTTGTTCATCTCCATATTTTTCTCTAGTCTCATCTTTATTTAATCCTTGTAGAGCTCCATAATGTCTTTCATTTAATCTCCAACTATATTTAATTGGAATATCTAAATCTAATTCTTTTAATATTAATTCTAATGTTCTATTAGCTCTTTTTAATACAGAAGTATATGCAATATCAAAAGTATAACCTTTTTCTTTTAAAACTCTACCAGCATCAATAGCTTCTTTTACACCTTGTTCTGATAAATCTACATCAGTCCAACCTGTAAATTTATTTTCTAAATTCCACATGCTTTGTCCATGTCTTACTAAAACTAATTTAATCATGGTACCTCCTATTTATTATGTACATCAATTTGATTATATGGAACATGTACATCATGTTTTTCTAATACTTCTAATATAGTTCTTAATACTATCTTTTGTACTGCTAATTTATTTTTAGGTTTCATTTCTACTTTTATTTGATATTTAATAGATGAATCAGCTAAATCTCTTACTCCTAAGTATATACAATCTTTAACATTAGTATTTTCTTTAGATTTAGTTAATATCTCTTCTACTATAGATTCTGCTTTTTCTAATTTTAATTCATATGGTAATGGTATATTTATGTAAATAAATTTAGATACTATAGCAATTTCATCTATTTTTCTATTAGAAATAGAAATAATATTTTCAGTAGCTAAATCTCTTATTCTAGTAGTCTTTAATCCTAAAGCCATTACTTCTCCCTCAATATCATTATATTTAACTACATCTCCTACTCTAAAATAACTATCTGATAGTATTGTGGTTCCTCTTATAATGTCTTTTAATGCATCTTGAATCGCTAAACCTAAAACTACACCAACAATTCCAACACCTGCAAGTAATGAAGTAATATCTACATTATATATTTTTAATATAGCTAAAATAGCTATACCTAAAAATATATATCTTAGAATACTATGTAATAATTTTACATATGTTTTGCCCTTATTACTAAGTGATACTTTTTCTTTTAATACTTTATTATTTGTTATAAATATAGTAGATATTATCTTATATACTATATATACTATTATAATTGCAATTATAGATTGAATTATTTTATTTTTTAAAATACTATTTAAAACTTCCATATTTTTTCCTCCTATATTAATTATATCATATTATTTATATCTAACTAATAGTTTTATCATTTCATCTTTATCTTTAAAAAATGAATTTATAATTATTAATTTTTGTTGTAGATTCATAAAATATTTTAATAATGGTATATCATTTACTTTGAATTTAATTCCTTTTTTCTTTAGATGTCTACAGGTAAATAATTTACAAGAAATAGATTTGATATTACACCTATTATTTTTTAAATGTTCACATACTCCTCTTTTTCTTCCATAACAACAACCATTTTTAGATTCACTACAGTGATTATTATTTCTAACAGAAATACATCTATTATTTTTAAAATCACATATATTATCAGTATTAAATTTATTATCTAAATAATTACACACTACATCATATATATAAGAATATCTTTCTTTAATGTCTTTAATATTTAAAGCATTTATACAATATATTTTAAATTTAATATCATCGTCATATTTATTTATATTTTTATCATCAATAATATCTTTATCTTTATATAAAAAATGTATAGTATTTTTACTTTTTTTATACCTTTTTATATTTTTATAAAAATTATTATCATCTTTTATATATACTTCCATACTACTACTCCTATTATAATTTTAACATGTTATTAGTATTTATAAAAGAAAAAAGTTAGCATTCACTAACTCTTTATTAATCATCTATTTCTTGATCTTTATCTAATATTTTACCATTAGTTGCATCTATGTCATAGTCATATTCTTCTTGTCCGTGTTTAAAACTTACTTCATAGATTGTTTTCCCATCATGGTAGTCATCATCAAGTTCAACTAATAATTCACTAACTAAATTTTCTTTAAATCCTGCATCAGATAGTGCAATATCTTTGGCTTTAGCTTCACTTATGTATTTGTTGTTGTCAGTGTTGTTTACATTGTTGTTTGTATTATTTGTAGTGTTGTTATCAGTAGTATTACCACATCCAATTAAAGTAATAGAAAATATAGATATTATTGTAATTAAAAGTATTTTTCTTTTCATACAATCATCTCCTTTTTCATATTTGCATTTATTATAGCATATATTTTTTATTTTATTAAATAAAAAGTAGTTTTATTATTTTTATCATTTTCAATATTTTCTTTTAGTAATTCTAATTTATTATTTTGTAATTTTTTATTACATATAATTATTGTTTCTTTTGGTAACATGTTATTTAATAATTTGGTTGTGCATATTGCAGTATCTTCAGTTATTATTTTTTTGACATTTGGAAAAAATTTATTGATGTAATTACAAGTTTGATTTAACGCTTGTATGTGTGAGGCAACATATTTAATATTTTCTAATTTAATATTTTTTAGTTTAAATATTGAATGATGTATTTCTAAATCAATTTTATCAAATATTTTATAATTATATTTCTTCAAAGCTTTTTTAGTTTCTTCTACTTCTCCAGCAATGCTATTTTTTATTGCAACTACTCCATAATCTATCTCTTGATTTTTTAATTTATCAATAACGTTCTTTGAAGTGGTTAAGCCAATTAGTTCTACATTATTGAACTTTTTACTTAGTTTTAATGCAGCTTCATAACTATAACTATTTTTTATTCCTTGATATCCAATTTTAATATTCATAAATATTCCTTAATATATTGTTTTATCTTCTTTATCCATGAATTCATCAAATACTTTAATAGTTTCTTCTCTATCAATACATTCTAATTTTAATACATCATTATTATTACCTTTTATATAATCATAAATAAATTCATCTCTAAAACCTATTCTATCAGCATCTTCTTTAGTGTTAGCATAATATACTTTATCAATATTTGCCCATATTATAGCAGATAAACACATAGGACATGGATAACAAGATGTATATATAATTGCTCCACTTAAATCATATGAATTAATATTTTTACATGCATCTCTAATAGCATTTATTTCTGCATGGGCAGTTGGATCATTATTCTTTAATACTTTGTTATTTCCTTTACCAATTATTTTATCATCTTTAACTATACAAGCTCCAAAAGGACCTCCGTCATTTGTTTTTAAGTTTTCTTTTGCTAAATCATTAGCTATTTCCATATATTTATTCATACTATCACTCCTATAATAATTATAACATAAAAATAAAAACATTTCGTTTTTAATTAACGAAATGTCTTCTTTGCATGATATACAATTTTTTTAGGTTCATTTTCACTATATAAATAATTTTTATCTATTTTATCAATCATATTATCAATATCAGATACAAATTGTTGTTTTTTAGATACTGAAATATAGTTTTGAAAATCTTTTTTTAATTGATTAAATTCTACTTCATTATCATATAAGAAATTTTTATTATTTCTTTTTTCTTGATGAATATAGTTATATATACCACCACATTTAGCTAATACTTTAGTTCTTAATTCACTACCTTTTTCATTTTCAATAGCAAATTCAGCACAAAGTGCAGAAGAATATATTGGATCTAAGAACATATTCACTGCTTCATCTCTAAATAATTCATGATCTTCTCTTAATTCCATCATTCTTTTTAAACTACAAGTTGTTTCTTTTATAGTATTATTTATATATGGTATAGCATAGTGAGTAGCTTTAAATATATTTAAACCTATATTACTGTTATAACCTACTTTTTCATAGTTTAATAATTGATCAGATGCTCTTTCTACTATAGGATAAGTATTATACTTTTTATAAACATGATTATATGCTGCTACTAATTCTCCATAATTACATATACATGTAATCATTTCTGATAAGTTTGGATCACTATCTATATGTAATTCTATCCAATCGTTAATACTATCAAATTTCTTTTTTAGTGATATAGCCTGAATATTTAACATACTAATTAATTTATCTGTTTTTGCTTGTTTATGTTTTTCAAACATGTTTTTCACTTCCTTCGAGATATATATTAACATAGATGTATTTAAAAATCAATTTATTACATACTAATAATGGTGATTATATGTCTTTAATAAATAATTTAAAAAAAGAATTAGAAATATCTAAAGATTATATATTTAAAGAATTGAATATTTCTAATAAAAAGATATATTTATTATTTAATGAAGTATTAACTAATACTTTATTGATAGATGATTTTATAATTAGAGAATTAGTGAATTTAGATAAAAAAGATTTAAAAGACTTAATAAATGTATTACCTAATACTAATATAGTTAAAATAAAAGAAAAAGATATAATTAATTTTGTTAATAATGGATTTTTAGTAATAATTGGTTATGAAATACTTGCGATTGAAGTAAGAGCTAATCTAGATAGAGGTGTATCTAGTGTAGAAAGTGAATTATCTCTTACTGGGCCAAAAGATGCTTTCTCAGAGATTTTTAATACTAATCTAGGTCTTATTAGAAGAAGGATAAAAAGTCCTTATTTGGTATCTAAAACTTTATCTATAGGTAGATCTTCTAATACATTAGTTGGGATACTTTATATGAAGAATTTAGTTAATAAAAAGTTAGTAAAAGATATAGAAAATAAGTTAAATAAAATAGATATAGATGGAATAATAGATTCTAGTTATTTAAAAAAATCTTTAGAAAATAAAAATAATTTATTTCCTACTCTAACTACTACTGAAAGACCTGATAAGAGTTCTATGGCGTTATTAGAAGGTAAAGTTGTAATTATAGTAGATGGTAGTCCTTATAGTATTATATTACCTAGTTTTTTTATAGATTTTTTTCATACTGTAGATGATTATTATGGGAAAGATATAGATACTACATTTATTAGAATAATTAGATTAATAGCTTTTTTAATAGCAATATTCCTACCTTCTTTATATATATCTGTTACTACTAGAAATTATGATTTAATTCCATATAAATTATTAATTATGTTAAAAGCAGGAAGAACTTTTGTACCTTTCCCTGCTTATATAGAAGCTTTATTTATGATTATAGCTTTTGAAATATTAAAAGAATCTGATATTAGGATGTCTGCTACTACTGGATCAGCTATATCTATACTAGGAGGATTAATATTAGGAGATGCTGCTGTAAGTGCAGGAATAGTATCTCCTATTATGATTATAATTATAGCTATTTCTTCTATAGCAGCTTTAATATTTCCTTCTAATGAATTAGTTAATGTAGTTAGGTTCTATAAAATATTTTTACTTATATTATCCGCAATATTTGGTATATATGGAGTATTTATTGGAACTTTCTTACTTATATATAATTTATTTACTATTAAATGTTTTAATTATTCTTATTTATCCCCTATTATTCCATATGATAAGAATGAAATATTAGATTCTTTTATTAAAAAAGATAAAAATATTAAAACTAGAAATTCTATACTCACTAAAAATATAATAAGAGGTAAATATAAATGAAAAAGAAATTAATAATATTATTTATATTACTTTTTATATCTATTTTTATACATATACCAAAGTATGTAGAATTAAATAATTTAGCTATTATAGATGGTATAGGAGTATATTATAAAGATAATAGTTATTATATATATTTAAAAGAAATAATACCTATTAAGGATCAATTAGGTATTAATAAAGAATATAAGTATTATTATGTTAAATCTAAAGATATAGAATCTGGTATAAAAGAATTAAATAAAAATAGTAAGAAGAAATTATATTATAAATCATGTAATTATATAGTTACTAATATGAATACTAGTAGTAAGATATTAAATAGTTTTAATATAAGTACTAAGAAAATATACCATAATAAAAAAGTATTAAATAAATTAAAAAAGACTAATTAGTTTTTAGTCTTTTTAATCTATCTAATTTATCTTGTATTCTTTTTCTTCTTATATTTTCTTCATTAGTATCTATAGTATAAGTTTTATTATAATATTTTAGTATTGTACCTTCTTTTATATTATTAGGTAGTTCATCAATATTAACTTCTTTAATACTATTATTATTTATGTTTTCTAATACTACTATATTATTTTCTATTCTATCTACTGCATATTTCATAATATCACCCATTAGTATCAGTTTTTATCTTTTTAAATTTGATATTAGCACCATCACTTGTCATTAAAATAGTACCATCTTTATCAGTTCTATATATTTTAATATTTCTATCATTAAGTTTATTAATAGTAATATCACTAGGATGATTATATATATTATTTATTCCTGCAGAAATAATTGCATATTTTGGACTTACTTTATCTAAGAAATTAGGATTTGATGAATAATGTGAACCATGATGACCTACTTTTAATACTTCACAATCTATATCTTTATTTAGTATTTTATTTTCTGTAGTACTAGTAGCATCTCCAGTTAAGATAAAACAATTAGAGCCATAATCTAATCTAAATACTAAAGATGTATTATTTAAATCTGATGTATTAGATCCAGTATATAAAGTAGTTATTTTTGTATTAGAGAAATTAAATGATTTATCTACTTCTGGTGTATTAAAAGCAAGTTTTTTATTTTCTAAGGCATCTAGAACATCTTCAAATGTTTTTGTAGTAGTTATAGCATCTGGCATATAGAAAGTATTTATATCAAAGTTATTAATTATATCATCCATTCCACCTATATGATCTTCATGAGCATGAGTACCAACAACATAATCAAATTTCTTAATACCTAATTCTTTAAAATAATTAATTAGTTTTTCTCCATCTTCATTATTACCAGCATCTATTAACATATATTTATCTTTATTATTTATAAGTATTGAATCAGCTTGACCTACATCTAAGAAATATATTTTTAAATTTTCATCTTTAAATACTTCTTTAGTAGCTTCTCTTTTATTTATAGTTTTATTATCAATATAACCTTCATATAAATAATAACCTAATACTAGTACAAATATAATTATAGATATTATTAGTTTTATATCTTTTTTCTTCATAATTACTCCTATTTAAATACTTTTTTACCTTTAGAAGATAAAGTATAAGCTTTAATATCTTTATTTCCAGATATAACTTCATATTTATTATCTATTACTTTAATAGCACATTTATTTGGTATACATATTACTTCTTTATTAGTATCTTTTAAATCATTATTTAATTCTTTTGTTTTTGTACTATCTTCTTCATAATGAGGAGATATAATTATGTCTAAATAATTTAATCCTTTAATAAATTCATGTTTAGAACTTTCTTCTCTTAATATTTTAGAATCACTATAACCTTCTCTACATAACATAATAGCACCAGCAGACATACCAGCAATTACTGTATTATTAGAGATAGCTTTATCTATTACTTCTTTTAAATTATTCTCTTCTATTTTTTCTAATAATTTTAAAGTATCTCCGCCACCAAAATATATAATATCAGCTTCTAATATTTTATTTTTAACTATATCTGGATTATTAATTAAATTTTTCTTTTTTATATAAGATGTATTACATCCTAAGTTTTGATATATCTTTTTAATTATTTTATAGTAAGAGTCTGCAAAAGAAGATGCGAATCCAATAAATAGAAAAGTTGGATTATCTTTATCTGTCATTTTAACAATTTCTTTATCTATAGTTTCTGTTTCATATTCTGTATTATTTCTACCTATATTTCCTCCACCTATAAGCATAAATTTAGACATAGTATCACTTCCTTTATTATATGGTGTTCAAGATAGGATTCGAACCTATATCATTTCCGTCGGAGGGAAATATTTTATCCATTAAACTACTTGAACAAAAAAAGAAGAAATTAATCTTCATGACAAGTAGTTCCAAATTTCTTAGCAAACTTTAACCAAAGTTTTAAACTAGCTTTGCCATTTTCAATTATATTATCTTCTTCCCCTTCAATTTCTAATAATTTATTAATATTTATTTTTTCATAATTAATAGTAGTATCTCTAGTTACTGAATTATCAGTACGCGTTACTTTACTATCATAATATTTTAATCCTTTATAATTATTATTAATTTTTTTATAAGCTTCTTCATACTCATCTAGATTTTCTTTAGTACTTGACTCTATTCCTTCTATAGAATGTAGTACTAGTATTTCATTGTTTTTATAAGTTATGTCATATGAAAGTGTTGGTTTTACTCCACTAGGAGCATTTACTTGTCTAGTACATGACATACTACCTGATTTATTATTTAATTGATCTTTAGATTCTATTACATCTTTACTTGGCTTTTTATGCCCACAACCAGTTATTATTAATGTAAAAATAATAACTATAAATATTATTTTATTTTTTTTCATCATTATCATCCTTTTGACTATTCATAATTTTCTTTTGATTTTTCAATATTTCATCCATTTTATCATGTAATTCTTCAAGTATTAATTCGCTTTTTAAATCAGTTCTATAATCATTTTGGTTTCTTATACTATCTTTAGCAGCTTGTCTATTTTGACTCATCATGATTATAGGAGCTTGTAGAGCTGCTAAACATGATAATAATAGATTTAATAATATAAATGGATATGGATCTACTTGTTTTCCATTAGTTAGAATTATAGTATTTAATACAATCCAACCTATTAAAAATAAACTAAATCCTAATATAAATCCCCAACTACCAGCAATTTCACTCAATCGATCAGCTAAATAGTCTCCTCTAGTCATTTTAGCTTCTTCTTGTTTATCTACATCTATAGATAATGGTTGATCTACTAATAAATCTAATAATTCATCTAAATCTTCATCTTCTAATTCATTATTGTTTAATAGCATCTTTACTATTTCTTTTTTAGTTTTCTTTTTTTCCATATTTTCACCAACTTATTGTAAATATTCATTTATTTTTTTAAATACTTCATCATTTATATCTTCATCATTAGTACCTAATACATTGTGATCTGCAAAAGTAATTTTTACAAGTTCTGTTTTAATTTTATTTTTCTTTAATTTATCATTAAAATTATTTATTTTATCATATATAGGATCAGCAGCTCCTGCAAAAATAAGTGTTTTTGGATAATTACTATACTCATTAATATTTATTGGAAATACTAAAGGATTAGTATTATCTTTTTCTTCTATGTAATTATCAAAAAATTCTTTAAATCTATTTAGTTGAATAACATTAACTTCAGTTTTCTCAATATCTATAGGATTTTCTATTATTGGGCTAACTTGTATTACTTTATTAATATTTAATTCATTATCTTTATTCATTTCTATAATACCATTAATTATATTAGCTCCTAGTGATTCTCCCATTAATATAATATTATCAGTATTTACATCTAGTTTTTTAAATTGTTCAAATAGATATTTTACTGTTTTATATGATTCATCTAATCCAACAGAATATTTATCCTCTACAGTATTTTTATAAGCAATTCCTATTACAATGGCATTACATTCTTGAGCTATTTCTTTACATACTTTAGCATAATTTATATCATCATCCATAATAGTTTTAGATGATGGAAAAAATATAATTATTTTAGTATCTTCAGTTAGTTTTTTTGGATAAAATGCTCTTATAGGCGCAATCCCTTCGTCTAAAACAATACTATAGTTAGATATATTCTTTTTAGATATAGATGGATGTATAACATCATATACCGTTCTATATAATTTGTAATTCTTATTAAAAATGTTATCTTTCATATATATCACCACTATAATTATATCAAAAAAATAAAGCTCATTATAGTTGAACTTTATATACTTTACACTATTTGCCACTTTTTAATAAATTTAATATTGTTTTTTCTAATTTTTTGTTTTCTTTATCTAAGTCATTAGATTTAACTTTATATGGTTTACCGAAAGTAACAGTTAAATCTTTACTTCTAAATTTATATTCTCCAGTTATAGCGAATGGTACTAAATAACTATTAGTTTTATGAGCCATAGAAACAGCACCATATTTAAATGGTAATAATGTTTTGTTAGTTCTGTTTCTAGTTCCTTCTGGGAATAAACCTAAAGCATTACCATCTTCTAATACTTTTAATGCAGCATTAGTAGCTTTATCATCTTTAATAGATCTATCTACTGGAATACAACCAGCTAATTTAAAGAACCAAGCTACTTTTTTATCATCAAAATATTCTTTCTTAGCCATATAATGAATAGGTCTTTTAGTAGATATTATAGGTAGACATTGATCAAATAAATGTTTATGATTACCTACTACTAAAATAGATCCATCTTTAGGAATATATTCTTTATTAACAATTTTAGGATTATAATATAGTTTAAATATAATACCTAAAACAAATCTTAGGAATCTAAAACCATACATTTTATCTTTTTTCATTATTAGCACTCTCCAATTTATTAGAAATTAATTTTTCTAATTTCTTGTTTTCTTTATCTAAGTCTTTTGATATTTTCATTTTCTTTAAAAATTCTATCTTTATACCTTTTCTAAATAATTTATATTTACCTGTAATAACAAAAGGTACTAAATAACTATCAGTATCGTGACTCATCTTTACTGCACCTATTTTAAAAGGCATAATTATATCATTAGTTCTATTAATTGTTCCTTCTGGGAATACTCCAATTACAGCATTATTTTTTAAACATTCTTTAGCATTTATTAAAGCATCTTTATCATGTATTTTTCTATTGACTGGAATAGCACCCATCCCTTTAACAACGGCTCCTACAATGCCTTTAAATAAGGAATCTTTAGCTAAAAAATATATTTGTCTATTAGTAATACCTACTAACATAACAGGATCTAACCATTTAGTATGATTACCTGCTATAACACATGATTTATCTTTAGGAATATTATCTAGACCTATAATGGTTGGTCTAAAGAATACTCTAATAAAAAGATTTACTATAGGTTTTACTATTTTATAAAACTTTTTGTCCATATAATCACCTATTTACTTAATTTAATAATATTTTCTTTAAAGTCATCTCCACGTTCTTCAAAACTCTTATACATATTATAACTAGCAGCAGCTGGAGATAATACACACGATTTATTTTTATCAGTATTTTCATATGCAATCTCTACTGCTTCAGTCATATTATTAACTTTATATATATTTATATTATTAGTAATATTATCACCTATTATATAACCTGTATCTTTCATACATATTAAATTTTTAATATTACTTTTATTTATTCTATCTATAAGTTTTGATAAATCAATTTCTCTATTAAAACCTCCTACGATTAATGTATCTAAATCTTCAATAGAATTTATACAATTAATAGTAGTTTCTGGTATTGTAGATATTGAATCATCATAAAACTTTATATTATTATATGTACCAATATATTCTAACCTATGAGCTAATGGTTTAAAATCTTCTATTAGTGAATATATTTTATTAAAATCAATATTTAATATACTACATATACAAAATATTACTCCTATATTATATAAATTATGTTCTCCAAGTATTTGTCTTTTATTATTTTTATCGAATATCAATTTAGTATTATTATCAATGAAATATAATTCATCATTATTAATATATATACCTTTATTTATTTTATTTTTATCCTTAGATAATGTATAAGTATTATTATTTATATAATTACTTAAATCTTCACTATCTAGCCCTATTATTCTATAATTATTTGAATCTTGATAATTAAAAATATTTAATTTAGTATTTTTATAATCTTCATATGATTTATATAAATCTAAGTGTTCTGGATATATATTTAATAATACACTTATATTTGGAGATTTTTTAATGAATTGTAATTGATGTACTGCAAGTTCTATAACTACAGTACTATCATTATTCATCTCTTCTATTCTATCAAATATTGGAGTTCCAATATTACCTACTAAAAATATATTATTTATAAAACTAGCTAGTACATGATATGTAAGTGAAGAAGTAGTACTTTTTCCTTTAGTACCTGTTATACCAATAGTTTTACATTTACTAAATCTTAAAAACAAATCAGTTTGACTAGTTATTTTATCTTTAAAACTTTCATAGTTTATTTCTTTAAAATTTACACCAGGAGATTTAATTATTAAATCATAATTATCTAAGTTATCTAGGTAATTATCACCTAATATAAGTTCTATATTTTTATCATTTTCTATTACTATTTTATTGTCATTATCAGCTATATATAAAAATTTATCTTTTAAATACTTTCTAATTAAATTATAAGTAGATCTACCTTCTTTACCAAAACCTAATATTAATACTTTATCATAGTTGTTTATTTCATTTATTATATTATTAATCATATAAAGTTCCTTTAATCTTTTCAATAAATTCATCACTTATATTACTTTCGTTAATATTAGTAATGACATCTGTATTAGGTTTATCTACTTTATAGTTTTCTTTATAATAATTTAATAAATATGGTAAATTTCCTTCATAATTTAAAATTATATTATTAACTGAATATAATACTTCATCTATAGTACCAACACATTCAAATGGTTTAGATTCCGTCTTACCTAGTAATTCTAGAAAATAATTTAACATATCTTTTCTATCTAATAAATTTTCACCAAATATTTTAATCATTTCTTCTTGCTTAACAAAATTACTCATAATTATATAAATAAATAAACATTTAGGACAATTACAACACCATCCATCTACTTTACCTATATATTTACTTTTACCTCCGTTATTACAACTAATAAAGTGTTTAAAATACTTAGGGTATTTAGTAAATACTTTCATTATTTGTAATTCATTTAAGGGTCTTAATAAACTAAAATATTCTATATCTTTTATTAAATATTTATTTGTATATTCTCTAAAATCATTTTCAAAAGTTAAACTCTTAGAATATTGATGATTTATGTTAGTACCTTTGACACTTGCTTCATTAGCACTAGCTTCATTAGATAAAACTATATATTTAAATCCATTTAAATAAGCAGTTAAATATGAGATGAAAGCAATACAACTAGATAAAGGAGTATGTCCGTTTAAGAAACCTCTTTCATTTAATTTAATAATTTTCTTATCAAAACATCTTTCTACATTAATAATATCTTTATCTTCTATTCCTGCAATATGTGCACTATCAAAACATATTTTTCTATTATTTATAATGAATACTTTTTTGTTAGATATATCTTTTAATAATTCTAATGATGTAATAGAGTCTTTTCCGCCACCTACAGCAACTAAGTATCCAGAATAATCTATTTCATCATTAATAATTTCTTTTTTAGAACCAGTACTTTCTATTTCTACAAAACTATCAATATCAGTATTAATACCATTGGTGTAGAAGAATTCTCCTAAACCATTAAATAATAACTTTCTTAAGAAATTAGTTTGATACTCGTCTAGATAACCACATTTAATAATAATCTTTTTAGAGCAAGTAGCTTTCCAGTAGCTTGCTATTTCAGCAAGTCCCACTGAGAATGCTATAGTATCTAAATTATTTTTATTATAATTTTTACTTACTGGTATTTTTAAAGTAGGAGTAAATTTTTCTAAATCTTTAATTTCAAATTCATAAGTAATCTTTATATAATTATCATTTTCTTCTATAGAATAATTATTATAATAAAACTCACTATATTTATTTCTAAAGTCATTAAATTTATCCATAAAAAATTCCTCCTTATATATTTTACTATATTAATTATATCACTTTTAAAAAAATAAGTGTAGGTATTCTACACTTATTTACTTATAAATTTACTATATAGATTTATTCTATCTTTTATTCTATCTTTACCTAATACTTTCATTATAGAAAATAGATCAGGTGATTTTAATCTACCAGTAATCATTACTCTAATTGCTTCACAGATATCTCCGACATGACCTTTGTAGTTATCTGGATCTTTCTTATAATCTTTAGGAGAACCTGCATAACCATTTTCTATAGAGAATTCTCTTACTTTATTAAACCAATCATTATTATCTACATCTAAATCTAAATAATTATCTATATAGTTATTAATTAAATCAATATCATATACTTTATCTCCATCATATTTAGAATAATTCTCTTTTTCAAACATAGAATCTATTGCG
This sequence comes from Bacilli bacterium, assembly GCA_017510225.1. Classification (GTDB taxonomy): domain Bacteria; phylum Bacillota_I; class Bacilli_A; order RF39; family UBA660; genus CAJMSU01. The sequence goes on along the minus strand of JAFWNS010000013.1, from coordinate 1,513 downwards.
TATGAGAATTCTTCTTTAACTTCACTATATTTAGATATATCTTTACGTGGACGAGGTCCATCTTTTTCTATAGATAAATATTTAATCATGTCATCTTTATTATTTTCTAATAATTTAGCATACTCTTCATCATGTTTTTTAGCCCAAGTAAGAGTTTCATTATAAACTTCTTCTCCACTTTTTCTAGAAAAGTATGTTTTACATAAATTATTTAGTTTATCTTCATCAAAAGATGTTCCACCTACTGGTTGTTTCTTAAAACTAAATTCAAAATCACTTATATTTTTATCTGAATTTTGTAAATACCATTCTTCGAAATTGGTATTTGTTATAGTAGCTAAATATAAGTGTAAAGCTTCTATAGGAATACCATTTTCATCATAGTATTTAACTCCAAACCATGGATCTTTTCTCTTGCTTATTTTTCTTATATTACCAGTTTCTTTATCTTTGATTGTGATTGGTGCGATATGAGCATATTTTACTGGTTTAAAACCTAGTACTCTAAATAATTGTAAATGAAGAGGAATACTAGATACCCATTCATCTCCTCTTATAACATGTGTTGTATGCATTAAGTGATCATCTATAACATGCGCTAAATGGTATGTTGGTGTTCCATCTTTTTTTAATAAAATAGTATCTATATCATGTTCTGGAAATTTTAATTTTCCTTTAATACAGTCTTTAAATTCAACTATTTTATTTGGATCTCCTGGAGATTTTAATCTAATAACAAATGTTTTTCCATTAGATAGATTTTCTTTCACTTCTTCTAAAGATAAATCTCTATCTGCTGCATAATGTCCATATATACCTATTCTTACTTTATTAATTGCTTGTTCTTCTTTTATTTCAGCTTCTTCTTCTTCAGTCATAAAACATGGATATGCAAGTCCTTCAATTATTAAATCTTTTACATAAGTTTGATATATTTCTGTTCTTTCACTTTGAATATAAGGACCATAATCTCCTCCATATGAATAACCTTCATTTGGTGTGATAGCGAAATCTTCTAATACACTAGTAATATTATCAATGCCACCATCAATCATTCTTTTTTGGTCTGTATCCTCTATTCTTAGAAAGAAACTACCACCCGTTTGATTAGCATATACCATATCACAAAAAGCACTTAATAAGTTACCTAAATGTACATTTCCAGTAGGGCTAGGTCCATATCTAGTTACCATTGCACCTTCAGATAAATTTCTTTCTGAATACATGTTTTCATAATCTTCTTTAGTTTTATCAATATTTGGGAATAGAAGATTTGCTAATTCTATTCTTTCATCTTTATTCATAAATACACCGCCTTGTATTTGTATTCTTGGCTGCCCTAGTAAGATTCGAACTTACGCGTAATGGAGTCAGAGTCCACTGCCTTACCGCTTGGCTATAGGGCATCAAATAACACTATAATTATATATTAAAATAAGAAAAAAATAAAGATATATTTATTCTTCATTAATATCTATTAAAGAAAAGATATCTTTATCATTATTTAATTCAA
>JAFWNS010000047.1 GCA_017510225.1 Bacilli bacterium | reverse complement strand
TAAATCAAATTTTGAAAAAGGAAGAGTAGAAGAGAAATGTATAGATTTCAAATCTAATATAATAGAAACTAATCTAGCAGACTGTTATATTATTGAAGAAAATAGATTTGGAGATGATAGAGGATATTTCACTTCTGTAACTTCTAAACAATTAGATGCATTAGATTTTAGAAAATGGAGTCAAAAGAGTGAATCAATGTCAGCAAAAGGAACAATAAGAGGACTACATTTTCAAAAAGATCCATATTGTCAAGCTAAAGTAGTTAGCTGTACTAAAGGAGCGGTATTAGATGTAGTAGTAGATATGAGAAAAGATTCTCCTACATACGGGAAATATACTGCTATAGAATTAACTCCTGAAAATGGAAGAATGCTTTATGTACCTAGAGGATATGCTCATGGTTTTATAGCGCTTACAAATGATGCAACTTTTAATTATATGGTTGATAATGAATATGCTCCAAGATTAGAAGGTGGAGTACTTTGGAATGATCCAGCTATTAATATTCCATGGGATGAAATATTTAAAGAATATGGAATAGAAAAACCATTATTATCTGATAAAGATAGAGACAGAATACCATTATCAGAATCAGAAGTTAACTTCTTAAGAAGACCAAAGAAATATTTAGTAACTGGAGTTAATGGTCAATTAGGATATGATATAGTAAATGAATTAAAGGAACGTGGAGAAGAGGACATCTTAGGAGTAGATATAGATGTATTAGATATTACAGATAGAGAACAAGTAATGAAGGTAGTTAAAGCTTATAAACCTGATGTTATATTCCATTGTGCAGCTTGGACTGCAGTAGATAAAGCAGAAGAATTAGAAGATAAGTGTAGAGAAGTAAATGTAGAAGGAACTAAAAATTTAACTGATGCTTCTATAGAAGTAGGTTCAAAAATAGTATATATGTCTACAGATTATGTATTTGATGGAGAAAAAGATGGATTATATACAGAAGAAGATAAAGTTAATCCAAAAAGTGTATATGGAAAAACTAAATTCGAAGGTGAAGAAGAAATTAGAAGAAATCCAAATCACTTCATTACAAGAATATCTTGGGTATTTGGAGAAAATGGTAATAATTTCATTAAAACAATGTTAAAATTAGCTGATAAATATGATGAATTAAGTGTTGTTGGAGATCAAGTAGGTTCACCAACTTACACAGTAGATTTAGCTAAACTATTAGTTGAAATGGCTGAAACTAAAAAGTTTGGAACATATCATGTTAATAATGAAGGATATTGTTCTTGGGCAGAATTTGCTAAATATATAATGGAAAGTAATGGAAAAGATACAGTAATTAATTCAGTAACTACTGAAGAATATTACGATGGAAAAGATACATCTAATATTGCGTATAGACCAAGAAATTCTAAATTAGATAAAAATAAATTAGAAAAAGAATTTTATAGATTACCATCATGGCAAGATGCTACTGATAGATATTGTAAGAAATTAACTAAAAATAAAAAATGGTGGTTAGAGAATTTAAAATAAAGGAGGACATATGAAGTTTTTAGTAACAGGAGGAGCAGGTTTTATAGGAAGTAATTATATGCATTATGTAGTTAATAAATATCCAGAAGATTATTTTGTATGTTTAGATGCACTTACTTATGCAGGTAATTATAATAATATTAAAGATTTAGAAGAAAAAGATAATTATAAATTTGTAAAAGGTGATATTACAGATAGAGAATTTATTGATAAATTATTTAATGATGAGAAATTTGATATAGTAATTAACTTTGCTGCAGAATCTCATGTAGATAATTCAATAAAGAATCCAGGAATATTTTTAACTACTAATATTATTGGTACACAAGTATTAATGGATGCTTCTAGAAAATATGGAATAAAAAGATATCATCAAGTATCTACAGATGAAGTATATGGAGATCTACCATTAGATAGACCAGATCTATTATTTACAGAAGAAACTCCAATACACACATCTAGTCCATATTCATCATCTAAAGCAGGAGCAGATCTATTAGTAGGAGCATACCATAGAACATTTGGACTTCCTACAACAATAAGTAGATGTTCTAATAACTATGGACCATATCAATTCCCAGAGAAATTAATTCCAGTAGTTATTTCTAAAGCATTAAAAGATGAAAAGATACCAGTATATGGTAATGGAGCAAATGTTAGAGATTGGATCCATGTAATAGATCATAATATTGGTGTAGATTTAATAGTTAGAAATGGTAAAGTAGGAGAAGTATATAACTTAGGAGGTCACTCAGAAAGAAGTAACCTTGAAGTAGTTAAAACTATACTTAAACAAATGGGTAAAAGCGAAGACTTAATTACATTTGTAGAAGATAGAGCTGGTCATGATTTAAGATATGCAATAGATTCTACTAAAACTGAAAATGAATTAGGTTGGGATAGAACTTATACATTTGAAGATGGAATTAAAGAAACAGTAGATTGGTATTTAAATAATACTGAATGGATAGATAATATCCAATCAGGTGAATATAAAAAGGCGTATAAGAAATAGATTAGGATACTAATCTTTTTTCTAATATTATAATTTTCTAGGAGGGCCTATGGATAAATTAGTAAGTGTAGTAATACCAGCATATAATCACGAGAAATATATTGAAGCTGCAATAAAAAGTGTTTTAAATCAAACTTATAAAAATATAGAATTAATAGTAGAAGATGATAGTTCTACAGATAATACTGCTAAAATAATAAAAAAGATAAAAGATAAAAGATTAAAAACAGTATTTCCTAAAAAGAATAAAGGTACAGTTAGAACTATTAATCACTTATTAAATATGTGTAAGGGAGATTATATTGCTATTTTAGGATCAGATGATGTTTGGTATCCTGAAAAAATAGAAAAGCAATTAAAATACTTTAAAAAGGGTATTGGAGCTGTTTTCTCTATGGCAGATATTATAGATGAAAAAGGCAATAAATATGATGAAGACAAAGAATTTTCAGAAGATATATTTAAATATGAAAATATGTCACAAGCAAAAAGATTAAGACTTTTCTATGAAAAAGGTAATCACTTATGTCATCCGAGTTCTATTGTTACTAGAGAAGTATTAGAAGAAATAGGTTTATATAACCCTCTATATAGACAATTACATGATTTTGATTATTGGACTAGACTTTTAAATAAATATAATATAGAGATAGTACCAGAAAGATTACTAGGATATAGAAGATTTAGAGAAAAGAAAAGTAATCTAAGTAGTAATACATCTAAAAATTTAATAAGACATATTAATGAGTATTACAATATAATAGAAAAGATGTTTAAAGAAATAGATGATAAATTGTTTATTGAAGGATTTAAAGATCTATTTAAAAATAAAAAGTCATCTACAAAATTAGAATTAACATGTGAAAAATATTTTATATTATCGAAATTAAATGCCTTTTCTAAAAATAATGAATTAGCGCTTAATTTATTATTTGAAAGTGATAATATAGAAGAAATATTAAAATTATTAGAAAAAAAGTATAAATATACTTTAAATGATATTTATGAAGATACAGGTATTGCGAGCCAATTATATCCAACACCAGTATTAGAAACTACAAATAAAGATATTAAAAAAATAGTAACTAGAAATCAAAACTTAGATAATAGAATTAATGCCCTTACTAAAGAGTTAGAAGGTATATATAGTTCTAAATCTTGGAAAGTTACTAAGCCATTAAGAAAATTTACGGAGATGATTAGTCATGGAAAACACAAAAATTAAAACATTTAATATTAATACTGATAAGTATGGTAAATTAATTCCTTTAGAAGGAAATGATACAATACCTTTTGATATAAAAAGAGTATATTATATATATGAAGTGGAAGAAAATGTAAGAAGGGGATTTCATTCTCATAAAGAGTTAGAGCAAGTTTTAATATGTGTACATGGATCAGTTAAAATATTAGTAAAGACTCCAAAAGAAGAAGAGATTATAACTTTAGATGATCCTAAAAAAGGATTATATATAGGTCCTGATGTATGGAGAGAAATGTATGACTTTAAAGATGGAGCTGTTTTGTTAGTGCTTGCTAGTGATCATTATGATAAAAAAGATTATATAAGAAAATACAAAAATTATGAGAAGTATTATAAAGAAAAAAAATAAGTAGAAGAGGTAATTATATGAAAGTAGTATTTTCTACTATGCAGAAGATGCATGAAGAGATAAAAAAAGACATAGTAAACAAATTCAATGATGTATATGATAAAGGTTGGTATATTTTAGGAAATGAAGTATCTAGGTTTGAAAAAGAATATGCAAAATTTATTGGTACTAAACATTGTGTAGGTGTAGGTAATGGATTAGATGCACTACAAATAGCATTATTATCCTTAGATATCAAACCAGGAGATGAAGTTATAGTACCAAGTAATACATATATTGCAACTGCTTTAGCAGTTTCTAATATAGGGGCTAAACCAGTATTAGTAGATCCTAACATTGAAACATATAATTTAAGTGCTAATGGTATAGAAGAAGCCATAACTAAGAAGACAAAAGCTATTATTGCAGTACATCTATATGGACAAAGTGCTGATATGAATGAAATAAACAGTATTGCTAAAAAACATAATTTATATGTAATAGAAGATTGTGCTCAATCTCATAATTCAAAATATAAAAATAAAAAGACTGGTACTTTAGGAGATATAGGTTGCTTTAGTTTTTATCCAGGTAAGAATTTAGGAGCTTTAGGAGATGGGGGAGCTATAGTAACCAATGATAAAAAAATAGAACAAAAAGCTAGAGCTATTTCTAACTATGGTTCTATAGAAAAATATCATCATGATTATAAAGGAGTTAATTCTAGATTGGATGAAATACAGGCCAGTTTTCTAAGAATAAAATTAAAAAAACTAAATAAACATACAAAAGCAAGACAAGATATTGCTAACGAATATCTTACTAGAATAAATAACGAAAAAATTATTTTGCCAACAGTAGGAAAAGACAGAACTCATGTATGGCATATATTTGCTATTAGATGTAAATCAAGAGATAAACTACAAAAGTATTTAGAAAAAAATGGTATTCAAACAATGATACATTATCCAATACCAATAGCTAAACAAAAGGCTTATAAAAAGGATAAATTAAATAATACAGTAGTTGCTAATAAAATATCTAAAGAAGAGTTAAGCTTACCACTATACTACGGTATGTCTAAAAAAGAAATAGACTATGTTATAGATATTATTAATAAGTATTAGGAGGACATATGAAGTTAAGAGAGCTAAAAGAAAAAGATGTAAATGGTATGTTAGAATGGATGCATTCTAAGAAAACTAAAGATATATTTATAAAAGATTTTAATTCTTTAACAAAAGAACAAGTATTAGACTTTATAAATAATTCATCTAAATTAGATAATGAACTACATTATGCGTGTGTTGATGATAATGATAATTATCTAGGTACAGTTAGTTTAAAAAATATAAATAAAAAAACTAAAGATACTGAAATCGCCATTTCATTTATTGAAAAAGCTCATGGTAGTGGTGCTGCTAAATATGCTATTTCTGAAATAATAAGTATTGCTTTTAATAAGCTTAATTTAGAAAGAGTATATTTAAACGTATTAGAGACTAATAAAAGAGCTATAGCTTTCTATAACAAGGTAGGATTTAAACAAGATAAATATAAGGAAAAAATAAGAAAAGATAATAAAGATATAGATTTATTATACTTTTCAATAGTAAAGAGAGAGTTTAATAATGAATAAAGCATTAAGAAAGTCAAACATAGAATTACTGAGAATACTATTAATGCTAATGGTAATCGGGGTTCACTATAATTTAATCGGTATGGGTAGTGCATTTTTATATACAAGACTATCCGGTGTTAATGTGTCTTTAACGGGGTTATTAGAAGCTTTTTGTATCGTCTGTGTAGACACATTTTTAATAATAACTGGTTACTTTCAAATAAATAAGAATAAAATAGATAAATATAAAGTGCCTAAGTTTATTATAATGATACTATTCTTTAATATAATACAATATCTAGCTAGTATGCTAATCTATAAAACAAGTTTTAATATTAAAGATTTCTTTATACAAGCTATTTCTGGTAAATGGTTTATAATTATTTATTTAGCTTTATATTTATTAACTCCATATATAAATAAATTAGTTAATTCATTAAACAAAAAAGAATACAAAAGATTGTTATTAACTATAGTAATTATATTTATAATATATCAAACAGCAATCAACTATTTATCAATATTTATTCCTGTTATAGGATGGAGTGGAATAATTGATAAAGGAATAGATTCTGGATATACAATATTAAACTTTATTACTTTATACTTAATAGGTGGATATATTAGAAAAAATAATATAAGTATTAGAATTAAATATAGTATATTGGGATACTTAATAACTACATTCATAATATTCTTATCTTGGTATATTCTTTTCCATAGTAGTTATAAAGATAGTGCTTCAATAGCATTCTATTACAATAATATATTTGTTATTGCATCATCAGTTTTTATATTCTTATTATTTAATAGATTAAGTATAAAACCAAGTAAAATAATAAATTATATTTCTAAATCTACTATGAGTGTATTTATATTATCTACATCTCCATTTTTCATAAAAATATATGATTTATTACAAGTAAAAAAGTATAGTACTACTAATTATTTGATTCCTCACTTCATAATTACTTGTATACTAATTTTTATGGCTTGTTCTATAGTGGGTATAATAGGAGTTTATATATTAGAATATACAATATTTAAATTATTCGATGATAAAAGAATAGGAGTTATTAGAAATATGATTAGACGTATAAGAAAGAAAAAAATAAAGGTAGTTTTCTTATATCAATGGATACCAGGGTATATAAGATTTAAAGATGTTGTTATGAAAATGATGGGAGATAGTCGTTTTGAAGTTAAAATACTAGCATTCCCAGAAAATATTAAAAGCTTTAAACGTAATGAAACGTATGACTATTGTGAAGAAGCTTTCCCAGGGGTTGAGGCAATAGATGCGACCGCTTATGAAGATTGGTATGATTTAAAGAAAGACAAGCCAGATTATGTATTTATCCAGCGACCATATGATAATTATTTACCAGATAATTATTCAGTAGAAGAAATATCTAAATATACAAAAATTTGCTATATCCCATATGGTTATCAATTGGCATACATTCAAGATGTTTCTTTAGCTCCTCAAATATTAAATAATATATCTTTATTCTTTGCAGAAAATGATGTTGTATATGAATATGCTAAAAAAACAGTAAGTGGTAATAAGAAAACAGTTGTATTTAATATTGGATATCCTGCATTAGATAAAAATCTAAAAACTATAACAGAACCAAAGTCAGCTTTTTCTAATATAAATAAAGATGAATTTAAAGTAATATGGACTCCTAGATGGTCTGTATATAAAGAATATTATGCTACAACATTCTTTGAATATAATAGTTACTTTGTTAATTATGCAAAAAAACATAAGAAATTAAAACTAATATTTAGACCACATCCAATTATGTTTAATCATTTTATGGATTTAAAAATAATGACTAAACAACAAATAAATAAATATATTAAAAGTTTTCCAGATAATATGTATTATGATACACAAGGAGATTATTTTAAAACGTTTATAGATTCTGATGTTTTAGTAACCGACTGGTCATCTATTCTATTAGATTATTTTATATTAGGAAAACCAATAATTCTTTGTGGAGATAATGACGAAACAAAATATACAAAAGAAATGAAAAAGATATCAAATAGCTCATATAAGGTAAGTAATTGGGACGAATTAAAAGAAGTTTTAGAAAATCTAAAAGCTGGTATAGATCCTAAGAAAAAAAGTAGAACAAGATTTATAAATGAGATTAAGAAAACCAACGATGGAAGAGTTGCAGAAAAAATAGTTGAATGCATAAAAAATGACTTTTATAAATAAGTCATTTTTGTTATAATGAATATATAAAAGATAAAAATGGAAGTGATAATATGAAAAGAAGAAGTATTAAGTTTTTATTTATTATATTACTAGGAATAATTGCAGTTTTTACAATCAATAAAGTAAATGCTGAAGATATAAAAACTACTATAAATATAGACTATCCAACAACTACACAAAAACTAACAGATAGTGTAACAATCCAAGGATGGTATTTATCAACAGCAAACAATACATCTTTAGAAGTATATGTAGATGGTAATAAAATAGAAGAAGTAAATAGAAGTGCCAGAGCAGATGTATTAAAAGCTATAAAAGGTTATGGAGATGAAAGTACAAATCCACAGCCAGGATTTAGTAAAACAGTTAACATAGAAGATTATACATACGGAGAACATCAAGTAGAAGTAAAAGTTAAAAGTAGTAATGGTACTGAATTAAGTAAAAGTACTAGAAAATTTACTAAATCTAAACCCGCTACTCACATTAATATAGACTATCCAACAACTACACAAAAACTAACAGATAGTGTAACAATCCAAGGATGGTATCTATCAACAGCAGCAAGTACAACTTTAGAAATATATGTAGACGGAACTAAGGTAGAGAATGTAAACAGATGTGCCAGAGCTGATATAGTAAAAGCTATAAAGGGTTATGGAGACATTAGAACGAATCCACAACC
>JAFWNS010000012.1 GCA_017510225.1 Bacilli bacterium | reverse complement strand
GGTAAATACATATTATCTTCTTTAGAATAACTATTATTAGTAAACTGTAATCTTATTTCTATATTACCTTTTTTACCTACTATTTTCTTTGGATTAACTTCTTTTCCATCTAAATAATAAGTAGTTTTTATAGAAAGTGGTAATTCTTTATTAATTTCTCCTCTATAGAATATATCTTTTCCATTAGAATTCCATATTAATTTATTACCCTCTAATTTAAATGTTTCATCTCCATTTATATTTAGAATATTTTTTAATTCAGTTTCATCTTCTACCCTACCTTTTGGGATTTCAAATAGATGATTATTTATAATAGTTTTTTCTACTTTACCAGTATAGTCAATTGTATTATAAATAGTTTCTTTTTTAGTTAAAGCTAAAGTAGTTATTGGACTAAATAATCCAAGTACTAATATTAGTGTTATTAACTTATTAATCTTCTTCATATTGATTAACCTCCTTTATTCTTGTAGTTTTTAATATAAATTTATCAAATACTATTAGTAATGATGGTAGTATTAATATTACTACTAACATACTTATTATGGATCCTCTAGCTAGTAAGCTACAGATTGCTCCAATCATATCTATTTTAGTATATATAGCAACTCCAATAGTTGCGGCAAAGAAACATAGAGCTGATGTTATGATGGATGGTACTGTTAATCGTAATGTTTCTTTTATAGCTTTTATTTTATCTTTAAATCTTACTCTTTCTTCTAAGTATTTAGTAGACATTAATATAGCATAATCTATGGTTGCTCCTAACTGGATAGTACCAACTATAATGGATGCTATAAATGGTAGTTTAGTTCCAGTAAAGTATGCACAAGCCATATTCATAAATATTGCGAATTCTATAGTAAATATTAATATTATTGGTAATCCAAATGATTGTAATACTATTAACATAATTACAAATATAACCGCAATAGATGTATAATTAACCATTTTAAAGTCATGGTCAGCTATAGTTACTAAGTCTTTCATTAAAGGTCCTTCTCCAGCGATTATACCCTTCTTATCATACTTTTTAACTATTTTGTCTATATCTACTACTTGTTTATTTAATTTATTAGATGCAATCTCATAAGATGAATTCATTATAACCATTTGATAATCTTTACTAGTAAGTCTTTTAGTTAAATCTTCTGGTAATAGATCTTCTATATCACTATCCATAGTAGATGGTGCAAGTACTAAGTCTATTCCTTCTACATCTTTTAAGTCTTCTACTAAAGATTCTACTTTATCAGTTTTCATATCTTTATCTATTAATATAATTTCTGGTGAAACTATATTAAACTTTTTAGCTAACTTAGTATTTGCAACATGGAATGGTAAATCTTTAGGTAGTGATTCATCTAATTTATAATAAACATCATAATTAGAATTACCTATAAAAGCTGGTACCATAAGTACTATGAAAGCTATTATTATAAATATATATCTTTTAATTGAGAATTGTTGTACTCTTTTAAAGTGCGGTGCGAAACTTCTATGTTTTGTTTTATCTATTATTTTATCAAATACAAGTAATAGAGCTGGGAATAAAGTAAGCACACATAGTAGTCCACACATAACTCCTTTAGCCATTACTATACCTATATCAGTTCCTAAAGTTAAATCCATAGTACATAGAGCTAAGAAACCTGCAAAGGTTGTTAGAGATGAACCTATAACTGATTTAAAGGTCATTTTAATAGCTTGAGCCATTGCTTCTCTTTTATCTTTATATTTTTCTTTAGCATGTTCATATTTATGATATAAGAATATTGAGAAGTCTGTTGTTACACCTAATTGAAGTATAGCAGTAATTGCTTTAGTAATATAACTAATCTCTCCTAAGAATAGATTAGATCCCATATTATATAAAATTGCTACTCCTATATTAGATAAAAGTAATACTGGTATTATATAGGAGTCTGTTGCAATTAATAATATAATTAAACAAAATATTACAGCTATTACTACATAGGTAAATAATTCTTGATCTGAAATGTTTTTAGTATCTATAACCATAGAAGTCATACTACTTACTTGATTAGCATCCCTAACTACTTTTCTAGTCTTCTCTACTGCTTTAATAGTATTTTCAGTGGATGTTGAATCTTTATAAGTCACCAGTATAACTGTTTCCCCATCTTTATAAATCTTATCACCTATCTCATCTGGTAACATTTCATGTGGAATAGTAGTATCTAGGACATCTACTACACTCGCTACTCCATTAACCCCTTTAATATCTTTAATTTTTTGTTCTAATTCTAAAATGTTTTTCTGTGATTTATCATTCGTCATTACAAAAGCATATGATCCTATACCAAAGTCTTTAGTTAATATATTCTGACCTTTAATAGTCTCTATATCTTTTGGTAAATAAACTAATATATCATAATTAATTCTAGTATTTATAAACCCATATAAAGCAGGTATTAATAAAGCTAAACTAATTATTAATATTAATTTTGAATGATACGCTATAAACTTAAATACTTTATTCATCCCTAACGCTTCCTTCCTAGCTATATATTATATGAAAAATATATATTTTTTTCATTAACAATATTATGAAAACGTACTTTATCGAACAAATTATATAAAATTGTCCGTTATTTATCACACTTTTGTTGGTTATCTTTACAAAAGTTGTTTTATATGTATAATATATATAGGTGATTTTTATGAAGAAAAAAGAAGATTTAAGAGTTATTAAAACTAAAAAAAGTTTATATGATGGATTATTATCTATAATGGAAAATAAAGCGTTTGAAGATATTAAAGTATCTGAAATATGTAATGTATCTTTAGTTAATAGATCTACTTTCTATGATCACTTTAATGATAAATATGAGTTATTATCATCTTTATTAAATGATTTAGAAAATGATTTAGCAGATAAACTAGAAGAAAATCATAACTTTACTTCTGCTAAAGATTATTATATGAAGATAGTAGAATTATTATTTAATCATATTAGTAAGAATTTAGATATATATTCTTCTATTATTAAAAATAATAATAACTCTATATCTAGTGATATATTTAGGACTACTATTCTAAAAGATGTTGAAAATAAGTTGAAAGAAAATAATTCTTACGATGAAGATATCCCAATAGAAATTATTTCTAATTTCTATGTTAGTGCTTCTATTAATGTTTGTATTTTATATGTAATAGAACCAAATAAATATACTAAGGATGATATATTAAATTACTTAGATAAATTGTTACCAAATAATATTTATAAATAAAAAACAGATCTTAAAGATCTGTTTTATTATTGTAATTCTACTAAAACTAGCTTAATTCCATCATGTATAAATACTAAAGTAGCTTCATTTTGATAACTATCGTATTTACCACTATTATATTTCCAAGACACTTTTACTTTATAAGCTTCAGTATCTTCTTTATCATCATATTTAGTTTTAGTTTTTTCTTCTTTATCATCATATTTGAAACTAGTTTTTTCTACATTATCAATCTTTATATCAGTTACTTTAGGTAAATCTTGATGTCTTTGATTATATATATTACTTTCTACATATTTATAATATGTATCTTCTGCATTAAGTATGAAATTATCTAATATCTTATTATATACAAAATCAGTTCCACCTATATCTGTTTTAGCACTCTTATTACTTAGAGTATAGAAATCATATATAAACATTTCTGATATCTTTTTAACATATTTTTCTTCAGATACATCTGATTTCTTTAATATCTTTTCTAATTGATAGAACATCTTTTTATATCTAGAGTCTTTATTATCTTTTAATTCATATCCATACTTTGGTATACGATGAATTACTTTTACTTCTTTTACTTCACCATTATCTATAAATGTCTTATAAGCGAAGTATCCTCCAATGATGATAGCTATTATTAATATTATAGTTAAAAATCTTTTAGCACTCTTTCTCAATTTCATATATATTCTCCTTTATTTAACTTTTTCTTCTTTTGTATCTTTTAATAGATTAAATACTATTATATCATTAGATACATCTAGTAATTTAGTTGCATAGTCATTATTCTTTTCTATTTCTTTTTCACTTATAGCTTCACCATTTAGAGATAAGTATTCTCCTTTTTGACTATCATAATATACTTTATTAGTAACCCAGTTACCATTAGGGAATACTACTATATTATTGTTCTTAATAGTAAATATATCATGTCCTAAAGTATATTTATTATAGAATCCAAACATATTTCCTAGTGTAGGCATAACATCATACATACCCATAACATTCTTATGTTCTTTATTTAGCTTAGTACCTTTCATATCTTTAGTCCATATAATGAATGGTACTTTTCTTCCTAATTCATATTGATATGAATCATATTCTTTATAGTTAGGATCTTCTGGATCTAATGTTTTATCATTAACTTTATCATAATTATGCATTCTATTATAATCTTTTCTAGGAAGTCTTCCATCATGATCTCCATATAATACAACAACTGTATTTTCTAGAAGTCCAGCCTTATCTAATTCATCTAAGAATTCTCCTAAAGCTCCATCTGCATAATGAGCAGATTTAAAGTAATTACCTAGTTTAGTACCTTCCATATATGGATAAGTCTTATCACCATCTTTTAAAGTAAGATCGAATTCCCCATATTTATCTACTTCAGAGAATGGAGTATGGTTTGTTAACATGATTGAGATACTATACCATTTATCATGTTTCTTAGCTACTTTTTGCATCTTAGGAATAGATTGTTTAAAGAATTCTTTATCATTAAGTCCTAATCCTATAGTGTTTTCTTTAGTTACATTATAATCTGCCTTAGCAAAGAATTTATTATAACCTAAACTCTTATGCATAGCACGTCTATTCCAGAAATCTGCATTATTAGCATGCATACTATAACAATAATATCCTTTTTGATTTAATAATTTAGGTATACCAATATATTCTCTATCTGAATACGAAACAAAAGCTGTTCCACTTTGAGTTGGCATTAATGATGTATTATAAGTTAACTCAGTATCACTACTAGTACCAACACTAACTTGTGAATGGAAGTTAGAGAAATACATTCCTTCATGTGCCATCTTAGTTAAATTAGGCATTAATTCTTGTCCATTAAACTTTAATCCAATAGTATTTGTTTGCATACTTTCACCGTGGATTACTATAACATTTTTACCTTCAAATATATTTGTATATTCATTAGCTGCTGGTTTTTTTACATCTTTAAAATAATCATTAAATTTCTTTTTAGCTTGATCATAACCAAATAATGAATTTATCTTTGGTTGAATAGAAGTTACTACATCATTAGCTTGATATACATAAATACCAAACTTCATAACTATATATTCCCTATTCCATTGTTTTATTAATCTAGTTACATCTAAAGAAGTTAAAGTTACTAAGAACATTAATGCAAGTACTCCTGATGCAGCTAATGTTCTAAGTGTCCTTTTCTTTCTTTTTGCTTTAGATTCTATTTTTTTATAATAATTTATTTTCTTTAATCTTATATGAACTATTATTAGGGCAATTGGTCCAAGTAGATATATTAAATCTTTTATTTGAATAACATTTTCTACTACTGCATCCCCTACTTCACCAATATATTGTGTTAAAGACAACATTGATACTGAAGCAAATGATGTATAGAAAGTATAATACATAGAATTAATCATACAGATTGCAGTAAATAATATTTCTACAAACAATAAATAAGCAAATCTATTTTTAGGTTTAAATAAGTAGCATACTGATCCTACTAACACAATAACAGTTAAATCTGCTATTATTGGTTTAATAGATAAGTAGTTCTCAAGTGTATGCATGCAAAAAAATCTTAGAAGAGTTGAATTAATTATGCAAGTTAATACATAAGTACAGAATAGTTTATTTTTCTTTATATATTCTCTTATTAAATGTTCTTTAACTATTCTATAACAAAGATGTTTTATGTTCTTAAATAATTTTGATATCCCACTTTTAATTCGCTTCATCTATCTTTCTCCCTTTCTTAGATTTGTCTTTTTTATCTTTCTTTTCTTTTTTATATCTTCTTTAGTAATTTCTTTAGTTCTTTCAACATCATCCTCTGGGTGATCTCCAGTATTTAAAGCCATTCCTAATACAAATAAATAAGATAAGATATATATCCATAATAGTAATACTATTATATTAGAAATACTACCATAGAATAAATCATATACTGCAAATTTATTTATATAGAATGTATATATTTCTGTTGAAATAATCCAACTTATTGTAGTAAATATAGCTCCTTTAGTAGTTGTTTTATGTTTTAATTTCTTATCAGGTGCTATAACATATAATAGTTTTATATTTATGTATACAACTAATATAGATAAAGGATATTTAACTATATGGTATACATTATGTAAGAAGTTAACTAATGAAGTGTTTTTAGATACATCTTTAATAATATTAAATATATCATCACCAAATACTGGTACACATAATATGAATATTAATACACATACCAATATTGTAGTCATTCCAATAGCTTTTAATCTTCTTTTTAAATAACTTTTTGGTTTTATTTTATAAAGTTCATTAGATGTTACTATCATAGAATGTGTTCCGTTAGAAGCCAAAATAAAGGCTGTTATAAAGAACACTACAATATTAAAGTTCAATGTTGTATATGATTCTACTGATAATACAAATTTAGCAAGTGATTCTGGTAGTATAACTCTAATGTAACTTTGTACTTCTGCTAAAGGTATAGAGAAGTTAACTATAATAGCAGCAATTAATGCTACTAAAGGTATAATTGATAAGAAAATGAAAAAAGCAAGTTGACCAGGAAGTATTTGCATTTCTGGTCTAGCTGCTACTTTAATAACTTTTTTAAAAAACCTTGTCAACTTGTCCATTTCTCCTCATCCCTTTTACTTAAACTCTTCTTTAGCTGTTATCATTTCTAATGTTGCTTCATTTATTGCATCATCTAGAGTCTTAATTTCGTCTTCAATCATGCTATATCCAATTGCTGCTCCAAATTCATGTGGTAAATGTTTCATTTCTTTTGTAAGTTTCTTAGTATATGTTGAGATTTGTCTTTCACTATAACCAACTAAGTATATTAAGAACTCATTACCATCAGTACGTATTACTTCACTATTTTCAAGTTGAGTATTAACAAGTATTCCTGCTGCTTTAATAATTAATTCATCACCTTGTTCATGACCATAATTATCATTGATGTATTTAACATTGTTTAAATCAACCATTACTATAGCCTGTGGATATACTTTAGATTCTTCCCATTCAGGCATCTTAGCATTCAAATAATTTCTATTTTTAAGTGATGTTAACATATCAGTAAATTTATGTCTATTTGTAGTCTTAATCTTCTTAACTTCTTTTTTCTTCTTTAAGATTAAATATATAATTCCTAATATAATTAATGGTATAAATATAAGTGCTAAAACTATAGTATATACTTGTTCTAAAGTAGAATTTTCAAATATAGAAGCATTCATACTTTCAATACCACTATTTCTATAGTTATAATAAGAATTTGTACTTATAATATAATTAAATAAATCATAAAAAGCTTTATTATTCTTCTTAACCATAAATTTATAATCATTCATCATATTATCCATATATAATAATCTGAATTTCTTAAATTTATTATTTTGATAATTTAAATATATTTCTTTATCTACAACAATTAGTTTGTCTTCAGCATTTCTAACTAAGTCATCTGTATTCTTATATGTAGTTATATCTGCTCTTGAGTTATTAGCAAAATAATTATATAGTGAATCACCTTTAACCATAGCAATCTTTTGTCCTTTTAAACTTTCAAAAGAATTAACTATATGATTATCTTCTTGTCTTCCTAATACTGCATATTGTTCTACAAAAGTAGATAATGTAGGAATATATTTATCATTAGTATAATTATAATAATCAAAATAAATATCTACTTCACCTTTATCAATAGCTTTTTCTAATTCTTGTTGATTGTTATACTTCTTATATTTAAAAGTAATATCAGTAAGTCTAGAAATTCTATTAATATATTCTCCTGCTATACCAGCAGCTCTTCCATTAACTTTAACTTCATATGGAATATTTTCTACATACCCATATACATAGTTCTTAGATATTAAAGATGCTTTAGTTTTAGCATTTAGATTGTTCTTTTCTACATAATAATCTAAGTAAGCTTTATTGTATTCTTTTACATACTTAGTAGCTTTCCACTTATTATAGTATTTTCTTACTATATTATTTAACTCTTTATTATCATCAGTTAGTGTTAAAACTACTTTTCTATTTAATTCAGTAAAATAATAATTAATAGCATAGCTATCTTTTTCAATAGTATAATCTAAATACATAATATTTGGAATAATTATCATATTAACATCATTACTATCTAAAGCTTCAAATAATTTTTCTATACTGTCATATGATTTATATGAAAGATTATTACCACTCTTTAAATAATAACTAACTTCTGCTTCATCTTGTTTAAATACTCCAAATGTTAGATTCTTCATATCTTTTATACTATTAATTCTTTGATACTCTTTACCAATAGCAATATATCCATCTTCAAATATTTCTAAATCATTCTTACCTAATTTAGCATTACTATTTAATACTCTAACTCTTATACCATTAGTTGTAGGAGTTGATGTCTTTAGATATGGTATCTTATTAAATTCTAAACCAACATTCTTTTCAAAATCTTTTACATAATCAAATAGTACTCCTTGACCATTTAATCCATATAATGGATAATCATTTACTATTTCAAAATCAAATGTTTTTTTACTATTATTTTGTACCCACTGTTTTTCAGCTACAGTTAAAGTTGTATTCTTATCTTCTTTATTATAGTATCTATATACAAATACAAACGATATTAAAGCTATTAAAACAGCTATTATTACTACTCTTTTTTTCATATATCTTTCTCCACCTATCTATTTTTTGTCCATGAAAAATTCTTTTTCTTATGATGTTTATAACCTATAATAGGGAAATTAGAAGACTTTTCTTCTTTTATTATAAATACTTGAATATCATAGAAATGTTTTTCTTCACTAGTTAATCTTTTAGTTATAATATCAGTTAAACTTTTAGCAACATCTACTGAAGTTTCTGCTTCAACAGTAATCATAACTTCTATTATTCTTCCAGATACTCTTATAGTAGCTTTTTTAGCTATACCATCACTAGTAATAGAAGACTCTATAGTCTTTTTCTTACTATTAGATATTTTAACTTTATCACTACCTTCTAATCTATTTCCATATATTGCATGTTCTTCATTTGGGAAAAATGTATTTTTTATTTGTACTAATAATAGTATCACCACTAAAAATACTGCGATTGCTATACAAACAAACTTATTCTTTTTTATAAATTCCATACCCTCACATCCTATCATAATAATTATACAATAACTGCATCACTTTTTCAATTATTTATTAAGTTCTTCTAATAATATTTCATTAGCCATTTTTGGATTAACAGATCCCTTAGTTTCTTTCATAACTTGACCCATTAAATACTTAATAGCTCTATCTTTTCCTGCTTTGTAATCATTTACACTATCAGGATTATTATTAATAATACTAACAATAACTTCTCTAATCTTAGAATCATCTGTAATATTTTTAATTCCAGATGTTTTTATTATTTCTTCAATAGAAGAATTGCTTTCTAATACTTTAGATAATATATCTTTTAGATTTCTACTAGAAAGATTATTATTATCTATATTATTTACTAAATCTATAAATCTTTCTTTAGTAAGAGTTGTATCAGTAATTACTTTTTCTTCTTTATTTAAATATCCTGATATATCTCCTAGTAATAAATTACTAGCTATATCAAAATTAATATTAGAATCTAATAAAGTATTAAAATAATCACTTAAACTTCTATTATTAACTAACTTATTAGCTTTAAAAGGACTTACACCTAAATCTATATATTTAGATCTTCTTTCATCAGGTAACATAGGTATAGTTTTTTCTACATTAGAAATCATTTCATCAGTAATATATACATAAGGTATATCTGGTTCTGGGAAATATCTATAATCATTACCTGTTTCTTTAACACGCATAAGAACAGTATCTCCTAGTTTATCATCATATCTTCTAGTTTGTTCTTTGAAAGACTTACCAGATTCATATAATTTTTCTTGTCTTTTGATTTCTTTTTCTATACTTAAACCTACATTAGAAATAGAACCAATATTCTTAATTTCTACTTTAGTTCCATATGGATCAGATTCATTCTTTCTTATTGAGACGTTGGCATCTGCTCTCATAGAACCTTCTTCCATCTTACAATCTGAAATATCACTATAGAATAATAATTCTTTTAGTTTTTCTAAGTATAATTTAGCTTCCTCACTACTTTCCATACATGGTTTAGTAACTATTTCTATTAGAGGTACTCCTGCTCTATTGAAATCAAGTAAAGTCTTATCTTTTCTATGAGTACTCTTACATGTATCTTCTTCTATATGCATTTCTTCTATTTCTATTTTTTTAGTTTTACCATTAACTTCTATTTCTACATAACCATCATACCCAATAGGAGTTTCAAACTGAGTAATTTGATAGTTCTTTGGATTATCTGGATAGAAATAATTCTTTCTATCAAAATGCATTTCTCTTCTTATCTTACAATTTAATACTTTACAAGCTTTAATAGCTAGATTAATTACTTCTTCGTTTAAAGTTGGAAGTGTTCCTGGATAACCTAAATCAATAACATTAGTTAGTGAATTAGCCATTTGTCCATAACCATTTACTGATGGTGAGAATATCTTTGTATTAGTTTTTAATTCTACGTGTACTTCTACACCGATTGTTGGAATATAATTACTCATTAATATCACCAACTTTCTTTTCTATAAAGCTTGCTAGCTTATAGATAGTTGCTTCATCAAAACTATTACCTATTATATGTAATCCAACAGGCATTTTATCACTTGATAAACCTACTGGAATAGATATAGCAGGAAGTCCTGCCATATTAATAGGTATTACTAATACATCATCCATAAAACTCTTTAATGGATCATCCATATCTTCATCTAAGTTATAGGCTGTTGTTGTAGTAGTTGGTCCAATAATAAGATCATACTTTTCAAATACTTTAGAAAATTCTTTCTTCATATCATCTCTAATAGATAGTGCTTTATTATAATAAGTCTTAGCATTATCTCCACTTAGTAAGTAAGAACCAACCATTATTCTTCTTTTAACTTCATCACCAAATCCTTCAGCTCTAGTAGATAAATATAAATCTTCTATATCTTTAGGATTATCTGTAGGATTACCATATCTAATACCATCATATCTAGCTAAGTTAGAACTAGCTTCTCCCATAGCAATAACTTGGTATAGAGTAACTGCTTTATCTAGATACTTCATATCAATATAGTCTACTTCTACATTATTATCTTCTAATAATTTAATTGTATCTTTAACTTTTTCTTTTATTTCATCACTTACAATATCACTCATAAAGTAATTAGGAACAGCAACTTTCATATTAGAAACATCTTTTCCTATTAATCTTGTGAAGTCTTCTACTTCTTTATTTGAAGATGTTAAATCTTTAGGATCTTTTCCTACTATAGCATTTAATAATACTGCGTTTTCATATACATTTCTAGTCATTGGACCTATTTGATCTAGGGATGAAGCAAACGCTACTAATCCATATCTAGATACTCTTCCATAAGTAGGTTTCATTCCAACTATTCCAGTGTATGCTGCTGGTTGTCTAATAGATCCTCCTGTATCAGTACCTAGTGCAAATAATAAATCTTTTGCAGCTATTGTAGTTGCACTTCCACCAGAAGATCCTCCTGATATTTTATTTTTATTCCATGGATTCTTAGGAGCATCAAAATAAGATGTTCTAGAACTTGATCCCATTGCAAATTCATCCATATTAGTTTTACCAATAATAATCATATTCTTAGATTTAATCTTTTCTACTACAGTAGCATCATATATAGGAATAAAATTATCTAATATATGAGATGCACAAGTAGTTCTTAAATCTTTAGTTACTATATTATCTTTAATAGCTATCGGAAGACCAAATAATATATTATCTACTTCTTTGTCTTCTAATTCTTTAGCTTTCTTAATAGCTTCTTCTTTATTTAGAGTAATATAAGCATTTAAGTCTTTATTTTTTTCTATGTTATCAAAAGCTTCTAATACTAAATCTATTGGTTTTATCTTTTTACTTTTTAATAATTCATTTATTTCTTTAATACTTTTATCTAACATATTAAGCTCCCTCACTTTCGCCAATTACTACAGGAACTTCTATATAGTTACCACTATGTTTAGGAGCATTCTTTATTACTTCTTTTGGATCTAACATATCACTACTTTTATCTTCTCTTAGAGTAGTATTATCACTCCATGGAGCAATCATTCTTTCTTCATCATAACCTTCTACGTCATTAATTTTCTCTACTTCATCAAGTAATTGTTTTAATTCTACTCTATATTTTTCTAACTCTTCATCACTAATTTTTATTCTCGCTAAATTAGCAACATGTAGTACTTCTTCTTTAGTTAATTTATCTTTCATAAAAGCTCCCTCCAACTTAATATATTATACCACGTATAAGCCTTTATTTCAAAAAAATAAAGAATAATAATTTTATTATTCTTTATTGTTAATTTTGTCTTTAAATTCTTCTTCAGTCCATATAGTTATACCTAGTTCTTTAGCTTTATTATATTTACTACCAGGATTATCTCCTACTATAACAACATCTGTCTTACTAGATACAGAACTGACTGTTTTTCCTCCTAAAGATTCTATTATATCTTTAGCTTCATCTCTAGTAAATAAAGTAAGTGCCCCAGTTAGAACAAAACTCTTATTACTAAAGTTTTCATCTTCTATTATTTCTTGACCTAAATACTTAGTATTAATATTTAAATCTTTTAATCTATTGATTATTTCTTTATTATTAGAATTATTAAAGAAATCTATAATACTATCTGCAATTATATCTCCTATATCATCTATTTCTATTAAGTCTTCTTTAGATGCATTCATTAAATTATCTAGTGTTTTATAATTAGAACATAATATCTTAGCAGTCTTTTCTCCTACATGAGGAATACCTAGTCCAAATAATAATCTTTCTAATGAATTAGATTTAGATTTTTCTATGGCATCTAACATATTAGATACAGATTTATCTCCATAACCTTCTAATCTTTTTAAATCTTCTTCATGATTTTTAAGTAAGTAAATATCTACTACATTTTTAATATATCCAAAGTTATAGAAATCTTCTATTATTCTATCTCCTAATCCATCTATATTCATAGCATTTCTAGATACAAAATGGATTAAAGATTCTATATCTCTAGCAGGACATTTATTATTAGGACAGAAATAATCTACTTGTCCTTCTTTTTTAATTAATTTAGTATTACACATAGGACATGTATCTATCATTACAAAGTCTTTTTCTTTGCCTGTTCTTCTATTTTTAATTACTTCTACTACTTCAGGTATAACATCTCCTGCTTTTCTAATAGATACAATATCACCTATTTTTAAATCTTTAGCTATTATATTATCTTCATTATGAAGAGTGGCTCTTGAGATAGTAGAACCGGCAACTATTACTGGTTCTAGTACTGCATTTGGTGTTATTTGACCTGTTCTTCCTACAGTAAAGATAATATCAGTTAATTTAGTTAATACTTCTTCTGCAGGAAATTTATAAGCAGTAGCCCATTTAGGATATCTAGCAGTAAAACCTAGTTTCTTTTGATCATTAAGATCATTTACTTTTATAACTACTCCATCAATATCATAT
Source organism: Bacilli bacterium (assembly GCA_017510225.1). Classification (GTDB taxonomy): domain Bacteria; phylum Bacillota_I; class Bacilli_A; order RF39; family UBA660; genus CAJMSU01. The sequence continues at coordinate 18,791 of JAFWNS010000012.1, read as the reverse complement.
GGTAAAGAATCTCTTTCTTGTCCCTTCTCTTCAATATATTCTATTATTTCATTAATATTATTAACTAATTTGTTATTAGGATTAGTTTTAAAGCCTAACTTTTTCATATAATTAATAGCATCCATATGAGTAGTAATATTATAATCTTCTGGATTTGGCAAATGATATATAAAATTATCTAATTTTCTTTCTGCAGCAATCTTAGAATCTAATTGTCTAATAGAACCAGCTGCAGCATTACGACAGTTTTGTAATAAAGACTCTCCTTTTTCTTTCCTTTTTTTATTTAATTCTTCTAAAGTCTTTTTATTCATGAATATTTCTCCACGAACTTCTATATCAACTTCTTCTGTTAATTTTAATGGAATAGATTTAATAGTTTTAACATTATGAGTAATATCTTCTCCAGTAGTACCATCACCACGAGTAGCTGCCCTAACTAATTTACCTTTTTCATAAAGTAGTGAAACAGATAATCCATCTATCTTTAACTCACATACATACTTAGGATTAATTTTCTCTTTCTTAATTCTTTCATCAAAAGCAACTACTTCAGACTCTGAGAATACATCACTTAAAGACATCATTGGTATCTTATGAGTAACTTTATTAAATGAATCTATTACTTTACCTCCTGCATGCTGTGTAGGAGAATAATCTTTAATCCATTCTGGATGTTTTTCTTCTATTTCTTCTAATTCTCTAAAGTATTTATCATACTCTTGATCTGTAATAGTAGGATTATCTAAAGTATGATAATTATAGTCTGCTTCATTTATAATTTCTATTAATTCTTCATATCTATCCATTAAGTATCACCTATATATATTATACCATAAATAGTACTTATTTTCCTTTAAAACCAATAAAAAAAGCAACTTTTTTAGTTGCTTTTAATTATTCTAATTCTTCAACTTTTTCTTCGTCTGTATCTTCTTCTTTTACTAATTCTTTATTCTTTTTTACTTTAGTAACTATTAGAGAAATTATACCAATAAGTATTAATAATCCTCCTGCACATAGAGCTACTATAGTATAGATATTAAATACATCATTTTCATCTTTATTAACAGTATTTAATTCTAACATAGAATTATCTTTAGATACTACATTATCTTTAACTTTCTTAGAAGATACTACATATTTAGAATTATGATCTATATAGAATTCATAGAAACCATCATTCTTTTGAACTTCCATAGCTACTTTCTTAAATTCTTTTTTACCTTCATTATAGTAATAAATGTTTGCAGTTTTATCTTTAATTATTTTATCTAATCTATTACCATCTAATTTAATTAATACTTTTCCTGGTAATTCTCCATTATTAGAGAAATTAATCATAGCAGAACGTTTATGTACATGTTTCTTTATAAACTTATTATAACCTGTACTATCTTTAATATTTTCTATTACTGTTCTTACATCTACTGATTTAGGTTTCTTAATATCAGATCCATTAAATACCCATTCACTACTTCCATAATCTATAAATAATACTTTATTAGTATTCTTGATTAATTTAAATAATGATTTAGATATTATAGGATTAGAATTAGCATTAACTGTAATGATTGCATCATTATCTAATTTAGTAATTGCCTTTTCTATATTATCTCCATAATCTTCATTATTAAATGAATACTCACTAGGATCAAATTCTTTTTGTGCTATTTGGAATTTTCCATTATTTAATTTTAAATTCTTATCTTTACTTCTATATAATTCTTTTTCTCCTGAATATAAAGATACTTTTGCATAATTGAATTTATAATTACCTATTGTTGCGTTAGATGGAATTATAAAGTTTGGATTTCCATATAATTCTTTAACATATACATTTAGTTTAGAATTATCTTTTTCATTAGTGAATGCTAATAACATACTTTCTATTCCATAATAACCATCATAATTAACATCTAAATCAATCTTTTCTCCGATTGCAGCTTTCTTTGTTTTTACATCTAATGTTAATTTGTTTTTAGTGTTGTTACTATTATTAGAATTATCTTCTGTTACTGTAATTATTTGATCAGAAAAATCAAAATATTGTACTGGATTTTCTACATCTGGAGTTGTTGATCCTGCTTCTGATGAATATACTGCTTCTGTTCTTGTTTGATCTTGTCCCCACTCCATAGGAAATAAACATATTTCTGTTAATGCATATTCTCCTGGTTCCATATATTCCATTGCATTAGATAAATCTATATAACTAAGATTATCAGTTGAGAAATAATATTGTGTTCCAGTTTGTTTACTTACTAAGAAGAATGAAATAAATGATAAACCTTGTCCTTCGTATTCATAATCTATATCAAAATATAATTTATCATTTTGTTTTACTTGTTTTTCTTTAAAGTCAAATGATTTTAACAGTGGAGATTCTCCACCAGATAACATTGAATAAGAATCTTGTATTTTAGATACTCCTATCCAACCACATATAATAACTACTAAAGCTAGTATTACTGTAGTTCCAGTTAATAACCCCTTTCCTTTAGTTTGTTTTTCTTTCATATATACACCTCTTCCTATTATATACAATATAAATATAACTCTTTATTTTATAAATTGTCAATAAAAAAAGAAATAGTTACTATTTCTTTTTTCCAAATAATTCAAGTAATCTAATAAATAAGTTAATGAAATCTAAGTATAATTGGAATGCTCCAAATACAGCAGCTTTTTCTTCTCCTATTGTAGGAAGCATTTGTTTGATTTTTTGCATATCATAAACTACAAATCCCATAAAGACTAATACTCCTAAAATAGTAATTCCTAAATGTAATGAACTTGAATGGAAGAATAATGCATTTAAGATAGAAGCTACTATTATTACTAATAATGTAACTAATAATATTACTCCGAAATTAGTTAAATCTCTTTTTGTTATATATCCGTAGAATGCTAATACTCCAAATATTATTGCTGTTAGCAAGAATATAAATATAATTGATCCCAACTCATAAACTACAAATAGTGCTGAGAATGTTATACCTGTTGTAATTGTAAATAGTATATACAATATCTTAGTAGTAATAGGTTTCATCTTAGTAATTCTAAAACTTAAGAATAAAGCTATAGCTAATTCTATTATTATGATTGGTATATACATTGTTTTTAATGTAGTTATCATTAAATCTTTATTTAGATACAATCCATATCCAGTACCAAAAGTTATTAATAAACCTACAAATAACCATGCAAATACTTTAGAATAAACTCTATTAATATTATCCATTATTTTTTCACCTCCCATAAATGGTTTTTATATTCGCCTTTTTTTATCATTTTCTTTAATGCTTCTTTAACTGCATCTTCATCTTCTCTATAAGTTACTCCATACCAAGTAGCAGTTGTATTTATAATATCTACCGATGCATAATCTTCTTTAATACTATCAAATAATACATCTGGTATTAAATACTCTGCTGTTTCTAAGTCTTCTTTGTTTTTTTCTAAAAATTCTGGGAATTTTTCTTTAATATATTTAAATATACTTGGACTAAATAATAACATATTCATAGATACTGATGCATCTTCACTTATTTCAAACATTTCTTCATCACTTAATGGATCTGCCATTAATTTATCATTTATTCTTTCTACAGAAGATTCTGTTATTTTCTTTAGTTTTTTATTTTCTACTTTAACTACTCCACGTTTTACTGAACCATTTTCTGTAATAGTATTTTTAGCTAAGTAACATACCATTCCATAGTGATATGGTTTTTCTTCTGTATTAAGATTTTTTAAGTAATCTGCTGCTTTCATAAAAGCATCTCTTCCATAAAAATCATCTGCATTTATTATCATAAATGGTTCTTTTACTTTAGATTTACAACAAAGAATAGCGTGTGCAGTACCTAGTGGTTTTACTCTTGTAATTGGTATTTCATATTCTTCTGGTACATTATCATTTTTTTGAAAACAATATTCAACATTTATTTTCTTTTCTATTCTATGACCAATAGTTTCTTTAAATATATTTAAATGTTCTTTTTTTATTAGAAATACTACCTTATTAAAACCTGCTTTAATAGCATCATATACAGAATAATCTATTATGAATTCACCATTAGGTCCCATAGATTCTACTTGTTTTAATCCACCAAAACGGCTCCCCATACCAGCAGCTAGTATAACTAATGTAATATCTTTATTCATATAATTCTCCTTTAATATATTATTACTATAACATAAATAATTATGATTGTTAAACTTTAGATAACTTCTTATGATTTTTCATAAGTTTTTTAACTCCATGTGGATGCTTAAAAGCTACACTTACTAAAGTATTAGTAACTTCTACTACTCTACCTTGACCAAATGTTTCATGATAAACATAGTCTCCTACATTATAGTCTACTTCTTCATCTCTAAATAATTCTCCAGATTCTATTTTCTTTTTATCTTCTACTTCTTTAATTTCATCTTTAACGTTAGTATCTATTAATTTAGAATCTATTTCTCCAATAAATCTACTTATAGGATTAATCTGATCTTTACCAAATAAAGTTCTTCTTCTGGCATTTACTAAATATAAATCATCTTTAGCACGAGTAATAGCAACATAACATAGTCTTCGCTCTTCTTCTAACTCACTAGACTCCATTAATGAATTAATATGTGGGAATATTCCTTCTTCTAATCCTACTACAAAGACATATTTAAATTCTAATCCCTTAACAGAGTGAACTGTCATTAAACTAATTCTATTAGGATCATCTTTATATTCTTCTACATCACTAATTAAACTTATTTCTAGTAAGAAATCTTCTAGAGAAACTAATCCTTCTCTTTCTTCAAAAGTCTTAGTAATAGATTTAAATTCTTCTAAGTTTTCTAATCTTATTTCTGATTCTAATGTCTTTTCACTCTCTAGATCTTCTTTAATACCAGAAGCATCTAATACTTTATCAATTAATTCTGTTAATGTTAGATCTTTTGCGACTTCTTTTAGTTTTTCTATTATCTTTTTAAATTCTAATTCTTTACCTGAATCTATTATTTCATAGATACTTTTATTCTCTTTATCTGCTTTATTAGTTAGTTTTTCTATAGTCTTTAAACCTATACCTCTTTTAGGAGTATTAATTATTCTAAGTAGGCTTACATTATCTTTAGTATTATGTATTAATCTTAAATAAGCAATTAAGTCTTTTATTTCTTTTCTTGAATAGAAATAGAAACTTCCAACTACTCTATAAGGCATATTTTCTTTTAGCATTTCTTCTTCTAAGATACGTGATTGGGCATTAGTTCTATATAGAATTGCGATATCTTTATAATCAGTATTTTTCTTTATTAATTCTTTAATCTTTCTAATTACATACTGAGCTTCATCTTTTTCATTATACGCTCTATAGTATTTAATCTTTTCTCCCTTACCACGTGAAGTCCATAGATTCTTATCTTTTCTTTGTTTATTGTTTTTAATTACTCCATTAGCTGCATCTAATATATTAGAAGTAGATCTATAGTTTTCTTCTAATAAAATAGTTTTAGCATCCTTATAATCTTTTTCAAAGTTCAATATATTTTTATAATTAGCACCTCTAAAAGAATAAATACTTTGAGAATCATCTCCTACACAAGTAATATTTTTGTATTTTGCACTTATTAATTTAGATAATACATATTGAGCTTCATTAGTATCTTGATATTCATCTATTAAAACATATTTATATAAGTTTTGATATCTTTCTAGTGTACTTGGTTCTTTTCTAAATAATTCTATTGGTAAAAGTAATAAATCATCAAAATCTACTGAATTATTCTTTTTTAATTTCTTTTCATATTTAGAATAGATTAATTGTACTGTCTTTTCATAATCACTAACTGCATATTTTAAATACTCTTGTGGATCTATCATCTCATTTTTACAACTACTTATTTTATTTCTAATAGCTCTTGGATTATATACTTTAGGATCATAACCTAACTCTTTAATTATCTTTTTAACCACAGTTAAAGAATCATCACTATCCATAATAACAAAGTTAGAATCATACCCAAGTAACCTAGCATTCTCTCTTAATAGTTTCAGACCAAAACTATGGAATGTAGATATTTGTATATCCTTAGCGACATCTCCAACTAATTCATATACTCTATCTTTCATTTCTTTAGCTGCTTTATTAGTGAATGTAATAGCTAGTATATTATATGGATTAGTAATACCTTCTTTTATTAAATAAGCTATTTTAGTTGTTAAAGTCTTAGTTTTACCTGCTCCTGCTCCTGCTATTATTAATAAAGGACCATCATTATATAAAACTGCTTCTTTTTGTTTGTCATTTAATCCTTCTAACATAATTAATACCTACTTTCTATATTAATTATACCTTAAATAAAAGAAAAAATCACTAGTATCTAGTGATCTTCTTTTTTTCTTTTTATTAAAATCTTTTCCTTTGTTATATCAACATTATTTAAAGAAGCATTTATATCTTCCTTTATTTTTAAGTTTTCTTCTTCTAGTTCTTTTTCTTCTAAAAGTAATTCTACAGTTTCTAAAATTTTTTCCTTATCCTTAATATCTAATTTATCTGTATTCAATAATTTTAAAGCAGAAACTATTTCTTTATCTATATCATTTTCTAATCTTTGTTTTCTAATTTTTGTTCTTAATTCTACATTGATTTCATCTATATAACGTAATTTATTTTTGTGGTCCATTAGAAGTTCCTCCTTTTAAAAACTGTTTTTCTAATCTTTTTATTTCTTGGTCTACATATTTTAATTTTTCTTCTAAAACTTCTTTTTCTGCTTTTAAAGATTTTAATATGCTCTCTTTATTAGTATTATTTTCACTAAACTTAAACATTACATATGCAGAATTTAAATCATCTATTTCAGATTTAGTCATTTCTGTATGTAAGTTTAATTTACTTAGAATAGTACTTACTTCTTTTAATTGTTCTTCTGATAAAAATCTAGATAGTTTTATATCATTACAAAGAACTAATTTAAATACAGAGTTAACAGCACTTCTTTCTAACTTTTTACATACTTCTTCAGATATACCTATATCCCTAGGTTTCATATCTAATACTTTATCAATATTACGTTTTATATACTCTTCTTTTTCTGCATCGCTCATACCAATAGTATATGCTTTTACTTTAGGCATATTTCTACGAATTTCTTTATTATTCATAGATTCTATAACTTCATCTAATTCTTTAATAGATTCTTGTCCTAAGTTTCTAATTTTCATTAAATCTCTTTCAGATAAAGTAATAACTTGTGCAAAGTTTTCTATACCTACTCTTTCTAAACTATTTCTAGTTCTGGCACTTAATTTAAAGTTACCAATAGGCATATTTTCTAGATCTTTAAATTTTAAATTACTATAATCTTTCATAATATAACCCCTTATTTATGACTAGCCCTTCTGTATATATCTTCTAGTTGGCTATATCTTATTTCGTCTTCTTTAATCTTCTTTAATTTTTCTTCAGTTTCTTTTTTCTCTTTTTCTTTATATTCTTTTAATAATTTTAATACTAATTTGTAATCATCAACAGAGAACATTTCATCCATAGTAGGAGTCTCTTTATATACAGTTTTAGTAGTTTCTTTTATAGCTTCTGGATGTTTTACTATAGTAATATTTTCTGGTACTAAAACTGGTTTTTCTGGTGTTAAAATTTCTTTAGTTTCTAATTTAATAGTATCTGGATTATTTAAGACATTAATATTTTCTGGTAATAATTTATTATCCATTATACTATTAACTTCTGTTGGATGTTTTACTACATTAATATTTTTAGGTATAATTCTTTTCTTAATAATTTTAACATTCTTTGGTTCATTTCTAGTTTGATACATTCTAATTAATTTATAGATTACTAAGAATACTATCCATAATACGAATATAGTACTAGATAAACCTATTAAACCTAAAGCTTGTTTATTCTCATAAATTGATTTTTGTGAGAATACATCTAGTTTCTTAGTAGTAATTACATTAATAATTAATATTAACAAATAAGTCATTATAGAATATACTACTACGTTTATTTTCTTAATTAGTTTTGTTACTTTGAAGTTAAACATACTTACCCAAAGTATTATATTAGTAGTTATGATAGCTGCGAAATATATAGCTAAGTTAGGGAAGCATACCGCTACAAAGAAATTATTCATCATGTAATCAAACATCTTTCCTAAAGAACTACTATATATTACTCCTGTAGTTATTAATATAAGTGCATAAATAATTAAATAAACTATTTTACTACTTTTGGCATTTTTCTTATTAGTAGTTACAAATATGTATCCCATAGATACTACTAATAGTAATACCATAATGAACAGACCTGAAGATGATGTAACATCTATCAGAATCTTTAATTTATCAAATAGTGATAACTTTGACATCACCTTCACCCCCTACTTCATTATTTTTTCTTTACTTTTTGTAATTCTGATATATAGACTGTTTGAGTTCTACTATCATTATTAGTACATGTAATTAAAGTTAATGTCGTTTTATCATAATTTCTATAAATTGAAAGTTTTCCAACTTTAGCTTGTGTATATATATTAACTAATTTATATTCGTATGTTTTATTTTTATAATTAACATACATTATATCTCCTTTGGATAATTGTTGTAAGTCATTAAAGAATGCTTTCCAACCTGTACCAGAGTGTCCTGCAAGTATTAAGTTACCTTTCTTAACATTTGGATAATCAGATCCTTCTACTACTATAATGTTTTTCTCAACATTATTTTCTTTAGATCTTTTATCAACAAATCCCTTAGTTAAGTTTATTTTAGGTATTGTTAAATAACCTATATAACTATCGTCATAATCTTCTTCAATCTCTATAACTTCTTCTTTTTTCTCTTTCTTTTCTTTCTTAATCTCTACTACTTCTTGATCACCATAGAATTCTCTAGACATATAATCATAAGCTACTACTTTCTTAGCTTGTACATAGTTAAAAGAGATCATATATAAACCTAACATTGCTACTAAAGCACATAATACTGCAACTGTACTGGCTTTCATCTTCTTTTTTCTTTTTCTCTTTTTAGTATTTAGTAATTTCATATAATATCACCACATTTCATGGCATATCTTAAAGAAAAGGGTTTCGTAAATAAATAAAATAACATACTAAAAATTACTAAAATATTTAGATACATTTTCATATATAGACCCCCTTCTTTTAATGGACAGTATTATAACACATTTTCAAAAAAAAATCAAGTTTTTCCTTGATTTTGCTTTGTTTTTATATATTTATTTCATCAATAATATTATCTAAAATATCATATATTATAAATTCTTTTTCATTAAATATTAAATAACTAGGTAGATTATTTCCTCTAGGTAGAGATATTGATCCTGGATTTATATAGATATTGTTATCTTTTTTACTTATTTTTGGTCTATGAGTATGGCCTTGTATAAGTATTGTGTTTTCTTTATCCCAGTTATCTTCATTATATATATGACCATGAGTTATATAAATATCTAGATTATTTGTTTTTATTAGATCTAATTCTTTAACTGGTTGTGTTGGAATATCGTATAAATCAATTAAAGAATCACAATTCCCTCTTACACATATTAAACTATCTTTAAAGTCATTTAAGAATTCTTGTACTTTATCTTTATTATTATCATAATAATTATAATTATTATAAATATCTCCAAGTATAACTAATTTTTTACAATTAAATTCTTTATATTTTTCTCTTATTTTTCCTAGATTATCACTAATACCGTGAATATCTGATATAAACATTATTTTCATATATATACCTCTTTTGTAGTATAACATATTTTTTATAATTTCATATAATACTTTAGTTAGAAAGGAGAAATATGAAAAAGAAAAGTTTAGTCTACATAATATGTGGTTTATTAATATTTTTGTTAGCTTCTTGTACTCTGTTTAACTTTAATAAGAAACATAATAAAAAGATTACTAAAGTTACTGTAGCAGAAGTTGCGCATACTATATTTTATGCTCCACAATATGTAGCGATTGAGAAAGGTTATTTTAAAGAATATGGGATAGATGTTAATTTGATATTAACACCTGGTGCAGATAAAGTTACTGCGGCAGTATTATCTAAAGATGCTGATATTGGTTTTTCTGGTAGTGAAGCTACTATATATGTTTATAATGGAGGAGAAAAAGATTATTTAAAGACTTTCGCACAAATTACTCAAAAAGATGGATCTTTTATAGTATCTAGAAAGAAATATAAACATTTTAAATTAAGTGATTTAAAGGGTAAAGATATTATTGGAGGAAGAGCTTTAGGTATGCCTGAGATGACTTTAGAATATGCCTTAAGACATAATGGTATTAATCCTAAGAATGATGTTAATATAGATACTAGTGTTGAGTTTGCAGCTATGGGTGGTGCTTTTATAGGAGGTCAAGGTGACTTTGTTACTTTATTTGAACCAACTGCTTCTTCAGTAGAAAAACAAGGTTATGGTTATGTAGTAGAATCTGTTGGTAAGTTAGGTGGTGTTGTTCCATATACTTCTTATTCAGCTAGAAATAGTTATATAAATAAGAATAAATCTACTATTAAGAACTTTAATAAAGCTTTAGAAAAAGGATTAAAGTATGTAAATACTCATAGTGATAAAGAAGTTGCGAAAACTATACTTAATCAATTTCCAGATACATCTTTAAAAGATATAGAAGCTTCTATTAAAAGATATAGAAGTATTAAAGCTTGGCCAACTACTACTAAATTTAGTAAAAAATCATTTAATCACTTACAAGATATTATGATAGAAAATGGTGCTATTAAGAAAAAAGTTTCATATGATAAGTTGATTAGTAATGTCAAATAAATTATTAAGTGTTAAAAACTTAGAGAAGTATTTTCATGATAAAACTTCAGAGACTAAAGCACTTGATAATATAACATTTGATTTATATGAACAAGAGTTTATTTCAATAGTAGGTCCTAGTGGATGTGGAAAGTCAACAATACTTTCCATTCTTTCTTACTTAGAAGATCCTTCTAATGGAGAATTTAAATATAGTAAAGATATTACTATTGGATATATGTTACAAGATGATTCCCTATTTGAATGGAGAACTATACTAGATAATTGTTTAATTGGTTTAGAAATAAATAATAATTTAAATAAAGAGACTAAAGCTTATGTAATTAATTTATTAAAAACTTATGGATTAGGAGATTTTATAAATAAATATCCATCTAGTTTATCAGGTGGTATGAGACAAAGAGTTGCCTTAATTAGAACACTTGCGATTAATCCAGATATATTATTATTAGATGAACCTATGTCAAAACTTGATTATCAATCAAGACTTGCTATTAGTGATGATATATATAAGATTATTAAAAAAGAAGGAAAGACTGCTATTATGGTAACTCATGATATTAGTGAAGCTATAAGTATGTCTGATAAAGTTATAGTTATTTCTAAAAGACCAGGTAAAATTAAAAATATATATAATATTAATTTAAGTGATAAGTCTACTCCTATTAATAATAGAAAAAGTAAAGACTTTAATAAGTATTTTGATAAGATATGGAGGGATTTAGATGTACACTTATAGTAAAGAACATAAATTGTATTTAAAAAGAATTAAAAAAGAAAAAAGAATAGTTATTCTTTTTCAAGTATTAATAATAATATCTTTCTTAGTATTATGGCAAATATTATCTGATAAAAATATAATAAATAGTTTTTTATCTTCTTCTCCTACTAAAGTATTTAATACTATTATAGATTTATTTAAAGATGGTAGTTTATTTAAACATATAAATGTTACTTTATATGAAGTTATATTTAGTTTTATAGTATCTTCTATTATAGGATTAATTATATCTACTATATTATGGTTAAAACCTATTATATCTAGGATAATAGATCCATACTTAACAGTATTAAATTCTCTTCCTAAAGTAGCTTTAGGTCCATTAATAATTATATGGGTAGGTGCATCTACTAATTCTATTATATTTATGTCTTTATTAATATCTACTTTTATTACTATTATTAATATATATACTAGTTTTTTAAATACTAATAGTAGTTATATTACTTTATTAAAATCTTTAAAAGCAAATAAAAGACAAATATTTTTTAAAGTAATACTACCTAATAATTATTATAATATTATAAATGCTTTAAAAATAAATATATCTATGAACTTAATAGGTGTTATTATGGGAGAATTATTAGTATCTAAAAAGGGATTAGGTTATTTAATTATGTATGGATCTCAAACATTTAATATTAATTTAGTATTAACTAGTGTAGTAATACTTTCTATTATTTCATACTTATTATATTTTATTATTACTAAGTTAGAGAAAAACCAAGAAAAAAGACTCTTATAGAGTCTTTGTTTTTTGTTTTTCTTTTTGCAGTTCTAAATAATTACCTGATGTTAATTCATCACAGAATATTTCTAATTCACCATTTACATATCTAGCACATGCTTCTTTAACTATACAATCACTAGCTGCTATCTTTTGTGTTTTTAAATATTTTAATATTATATCTAAATCGTCTTCTTTTATTTCTACTGTATTATTACTATTATCTATAAAATAGTGTTTTAATGGACTACCGTTACGATCCTTAAAATATTTTTCTTTATCAACAGGAGTAAACCATTTAGCTCCACTTTCCATTAAGAATTCTTGTTCTTCAGTTATATCCATATCACTGAATCCAGTCTTTTTATTTCTATATTTAAATCCTAAATAAGATTTACAAAAAACAACGAATTTTTTGCTTTTTTCTGGTTTATTTGATTGATCATATAAGAAATCATATATATTATATATATCACTTTTAACATCAGCTGTTCCTAGTAAATAAGAAAATTGTATTCTTTGTTCTTTAGTTAATCTTCCATTTTTAATTGGTCCAACTGATTTAACAATATCTACTATTTTTGCAGCATAATCATTATAATACTTTGTATATTCTTGACTTTTATCACTATTATCAAATACATTCATTATTTCTATATATTTCTTTTCGTCTTCTTTTTTAATCTTTTCTAATACTTTATCAATGATTGTTGAGCTAACATGATATTTTTCTTTTATTTCTTCTTTGATTAATCCTGTTTTTGGTACAGTTAATAATATTCTTAGAACTATTTGTTGTTGTTCTTTACTACTATATCTACTTACTTTATTTACATCTTTAGTGTTATCTATAACTTCTATAGTTGCATATTCAGTTGGTACAGAAGTAATATTTCCACCTTTTTCTATATATTTAGATACCATTTTTTCTGATAATACTTTTTCTGGAACATATTTTAAATCACCAGATTCTTCAATATAATCTTCAGCCATTTCTTTTGTTATAAACTGTTCTGGTATATATTTTATGTCTGTTCCACGTTTCCAAGCTTCTTTTACCATTTCTTTAGTAATATATTTTTTAGGAATGTATTCTAAATCATCTATATTTTGTATTTTATATCCTTCACAAAGTTTTTTAGTTCTATATTTTCTTGGAACAGCTTTAATATTTCCACCTTTTTCAATATATGAAATACAAAGTAATTGATCTATATAATCTTCTGGTACTTTTACTAAAGCTCCACCTTGTTCGATATATTCTTTACATAATTTATGATTTACAAATTTTGGAGGTATAAACGCTAATTTACCACCTTTTTTTATATAAGTTTTACACATATTTGTTGTTATAAATCTTTTTGGTACATTAGTTATTTCTCCACCTAATTCAATATATTTAAGACACATTTTTTGATCTAAATATATATGTGGAACTAATTCTATTTTTCCACCATTATTTATATACTCTTCACTTTCTTCTTTCGTTAAAAGTTTTTTGTTCATAGTATCACCCCTGAGCTCTAATATAATACAACATTTTTGAAAAAAAAGCAACTAAAAAAGCTCATTTTGAGCTTTTTTTAATTCTTACCAAATACAGTGAATGATAACATTAAACTTCCACACGTGTTAGCTGAATGTTCATTATATCCATATTCTCCATTAGTATATGGCATTATAAATGGAGTATTTTTTATTTCTTTAGTTAATTTATCAAACAACTCATCCATTTTAGTTATATTATTTAATCTTAATTCATTGTGCATTAATATATAGACTGCTGGTGTTGTATATAGTTTTTTCTTTAAATCTTTTAATGTATCTATTGGTGCATTTATAAAATCTTCTTTAGATGCTTTTAAGTTAATTATAGATATATTTTCTAATACTTTATTACTCATAGTCATATTAGTTTTTATTCTATCTATATTTCTTACTACTAATAAATTATTTATAGAATCTTTTATACCTAATGGTTTATTAATATAGTCTTTTTCTATAGATTCAATATCATTAGAATCTTTTTTTATCCATTTAGCATACTCATCTATAGCTTTATTCTTATTTATTTCTACTATGTCATTATTACCTCTTGTTTTAGTAATAATACCTGTATTAGTAGTTTCTTTATAACCACTAGCAAATGTAGTTTCTATTTCATTATCTGTATAGAAGAAAGCTACTGCAACTCCATCAGATAATACTTTATCATTACATATTATTTTATTAGATGTTGTTCCACCAAACATTGGGACTCTTCCTATAACATCTTCTATTCCTCGTAAGTATTCTTCTTCATTGGATGAAGCAATCATATAAAAGTATGCTGGTGCTTTACCTGTTTTAGATTTTTCTACTGCATCGATTGCTACTTTTCTACCTATTTCTCTAGCATCTTTACCTTTATTATGAGATGATATACTAACTAACATATCTTTATCATCTAATACCATCATAGATGAATATTTACTATCAGAAGAAACATATCCATTAGATGTCATTATACCTTCACTAGTACTACCTATTATTGGTATATTAGATACACTTCTAACTCCTTTAATTACTTCTTTAATATTTGATAATGATGAAGTATATAAAATACCTATATTCTTATTATTTAAACCTTTTATAGATTCTTCTATTGTTTCTTTTCCTGATTTATAACTATCAGTATTAGTTGAATAACTTACTTTTGCTTTTAACATAATATTTCTCCTTTATATATTTTATTATACCATAATTACTATTAAAAAAAACAACTTAATAGTTGTTTATTTTGTTTTATCTAATTCTATAAATTCTATATCATATATACCATCTGTTAATTTATAATTATTATTTATAGGAGCAAACTCTTCTTTTATAAATTCTTCTTTACAAATTTCATCTCCAGATATTTTTTCCCATGTTGAATTATCTACTAAACGAAATCTTTCTACTCCATTAGTTTTATATACTTTTTTAATTCTACGTCTTAAATACTTTTTATCATCTTTTTCTACTATAGTATATTCTTTATTCATTATATTTTCATCTAAACCTTTAGTTATTTCTCCATCATTATAGTATTTAAAATTTTCCCAACCTTTAACCATAACATCATTTACTGTTATTTTATCTGGTTTAGATATAATTGTTATATAATCGTGAGAAATAAGTTCTTCTTCATTATCAGCACTTCTTGATAGAACTCCTTCTCCTCTAGGTTCTTTTACCCAAAAGAAGTATGCTTTATTGTCTATATATTCACCTATTTCAACTTTATCTTCTTCTATTTCAGCATAACTAAGTGCTGCTATTTTATTAAGTCCTTTTTCCATATTATCGCCTTCTTACAAGTTTTATATTATAGTTTATTATTATATAAAAGTCAATTATTCTAGTTTAATTTTTCACTAGAAACACTATTTAAATAATAGTCTGCAGTTCTTCCTAATTTATAAGCGTAATAACCTGCTGCTGCAATCATTGTACCATTATCAGTACAATATTTCATTGGTGGAATTGATAAGTCAAAACCTAGTTCATCTTTTAGTTTTTCCATTTCTTCTCTTAATCCTTGGTTAGCAGCAACCCCACCTGCTACTATAACTGTCTTTATATTTTTATCTATTACTGCTTTTCTTACTTTATTAATAATAGATTCAATAGCTACTTTTTGGAAAGATGCAGCTAAATTTTCTTTATTTAATTCATTACCTCTTTGTTCTTCATTATGAGCTAAATTTATAACTGCACTTTTTAATCCACTAAATGAAAAATTATAACTATCGTCTTTTAATGGTACTGGTAATTTATAAGTAGGTTTACCTATATGAGCTAATTTATCTAGTTTTGGTCCTCCTGGATATTCTAAATTAATAACTCTGGCTACTTTATCATAGCATTCTCCTACTGCATCATCTAAAGTACCACCTAATTTATTAAATTTATAGTGATCAGTCATTTCAATTAACTCAGTATGTCCCCCACTTACTACTACTGCAAGTAATGGGAAAGTTAATTCTTTTACTAAACTATTTGCATATATATGACCAGCAATATGATGTACTGGTATTAATGGTTTATTATGAATAAAAGCTAATGTTTTAGCAGCTTCTAGTCCAATTAGAAGTGAACCTATTAATCCTGGTCCATAAGTAATAGCAATCGCATCTATATCTTCCATAGTCATATTAGCTTTATCTAAGCATTCTTCTAATACTAAAGTAATATTCTTAACATGATTTCTAGATGCTATTTCTGGTACTACTCCACCAAAACTTTTGTGTATATCTATTTGTGATGATATTACAGTAGCAATTTCTTCATTACCATTTTTGACTATTGATACACTAGTTTCATCACAACTACTCTCAATTCCTAATATATAAGTATCTTTCATTCCTACCACTTTCCATTTCGTTAATATTTTAACATAAAAGACTCTTTATTTAAAGAGTCTTTCCATTAATATTCCATCTATTCCGTTATAATAACCTTTTCTTATTGCAACTTCTTTAAAATTATACTTTTTATATAACTTAATTGCATAAATATTCTCTTTATTTACTTCTAATGTAATATTTTTATTAACAGAATTTATTAAATATTCTAATAATTTAGAACCATATCCACAGTTTCTGTGGATAGAATTTATTTCTATCTGGTTAATCTCTACTCTATCATAGATATCACTATAGTATAAATAACCTATTACTTGCGTTTTTTCTAAATAAATTAAGTATTTAGAAAATGGATTATTAGATAATTCTTTTAATACATTTTCTTTATCTATAAATGAATTATTAATAATATTAATATTATCTTTAGTTAATTCTTTAATCATTTAATTTACTTTCTTCTGCTTCAGTTAATTTTAAATAATCGGGATTAACTGCATGAGGGTTCATAGGTTCTTTATCTTTAAAATAATCTACTATAGTTAAAATATCTGGATCATATGATTCTGTTTCTCCATCTAGATTAACTTCATCATTAGTTATAATTATATAATCGTCTATAGAGTTTAATTCTTGTTTTAAATCTTCTATTTTTATATGTTTAGGTTTTAGTATTTGTTCCTTTTTGTCGGAGTAGATTGCGCCAAATACATAATCTCTTCTTGCATCTATTACTGGTACATAGTTAGTATTCTTTTTACTAGATAACATCATTGCTTCTAGTGATGTGATTGTTGTAATTGGAATATTTAGACTCCAAGCATATACTTTCGCAATAGTTATACCTATTCTTATACCAGTAAATGATCCTGGTCCATTAACTACTATTATTTTATCTATAGATTTTGGATCTATCTTATTATTTTCAAACATTTCTACTATTTCAGGTAATGCATATTTAGATAATTCATGGTTATATTCTTTTTTAACTTCACATAGTAATTTATTTTTATCAACAATTCCTGTGTATAAAAATGAAGAAGATGTATCTATATAGAGAATTCTCATACTACATCCTCACATACATCTTCATATTTTTTACCATGTGGAATTAAAGTAATAATACGTTTATTTTCATCTTCACCAGATAATCTAAACTTAATATCTAATCTATTTTTAGGTAAATAATCAGGTATCATATCTGCCCATTCTATAATAGTAACTCCTCTTCTTTTATAATATTCTTCTATACCTAAATCTTCTACTTTACCATCTAATCTATATACATCCATGTGATATAGAGGTAATTCTCCAGTAGTATATTCTTTTATTATATTAAAAGTTGGCGAAGTTACTTCTTCTTCTATTTCCATAGCCTGCGCAAAACCTTTAGTAAATACAGTTTTACCTGTTCCTAAATCACCCATTAAACATATTACCATGTTACGGAATTTTTCTGATTCAATGTTTTGTGCAAGTTCTATTGTATCTTCTTCATTATATGAAACTACTTTGTAATCCATTTTCATCACCTATATTTTATTATACCAAAAAAAAAGAGTTCTACAACTATATTTACTATAAATATACAACTCATTTACATATTAGCATAAATTTTGGCACAAAAAAAATTCTTGGCAACGTCCTATCTTCGCATACACTATTGTCGGCGATGAGTGACTTAACTTCTGTGTTCGGGATGGGAACAGGTGTACCCCACTCTCTATCGTAACCAAGAAAATATATTGAGAAATAATTCTCTGAAAACTTAGATATTGTGTTCATCAAATTATAATAATTATGATTAAATCCTCGATCTATTAGTACTGGTCAACTCAAAATGTCACCATTCTTCCATCTCCAGCCTATCAACCTCATCGTCTATAAGGGATCTTACTACATACGTATGGGAAAACTCATCTCAAAGGAGGCTTCCCGCTTAGATGCTTTCAGCGGTTATCCTTTCCAAACATAGCTACTCTGCAGTGCCACTGGCGTGACAACAGATACACCAGAGGTTTGTCCATCCCGGTCCTCTCGTACTAAGGATAGCT
>JAFWNS010000002.1 GCA_017510225.1 Bacilli bacterium | reverse complement strand
GTAGATTGTTATTTATATTCAATATTAGATGAAGATTATAGAGAAGTAAATTAGTTGACATAAAAGTATCAATATGATATAATCTCTATGTTTGACGCCTCATGCTCAAACCGCATTGAAAAGGTTTATAAACAAGTTACTTGTGCCTTAAGAGCGAGTCTTAAGTTTATATAAAGGAGGTATATTGATGAACGCTGTTATAAAAGTTGGTGGGAAACAATATTATGTTACTGAAGGTAGTGAAATTTTTGTAGAAAAGATTAATGCTAACGAAGGTGATGAAATTAGTTTTGACCAAGTATTAATGGTTGATGGAAAAGTAGGAAGTCCTTATCTTACTGATGTTAAAGTTCTTGGAGAAGTTCTAAAGAATGGAAAGAATAAGAAAATAACTGTTTTTAAATATAAATCTAAAGACAGATCTAACCGTAAGAAACAAGGACATAGACAACCTTATACTAAAATTAAAATTACTAAGATAAATGGTTAATTATGATTAAAGTAAAAATAGAAAAACAAAATGCTAAATATAAAAAGATTACTATATTAGGTCATGCTATGTATGATGATTATGGAAAAGATATAGCATGTGCTGCAGCTAGTAGTATAGTTATTACTACTGTAAATGGTATTTTGTCACTTGATAAAGGTAGTCTAAGTTATTTAGTTAGTAAGAAGGGTATGTCTATAGATATTAAATCTACTGATAGTACAACTCAATTACTAATTAATAATATGGTTAGTCTTTTAAAAGAATTAGAAAAGAATTATAGTGAAAACATTGAAGTAAAATAAGGAGGAATAATATGAAATTATTAAAATTAGATATACAATTATTTGCTCATCATAAAGGGCAAGGTTCAACATCTAATGGACGTGATTCTATTGGTCGTAGATTAGGTGCTAAAGCAGCTGATGGTGAGTTTATTAAAGCTGGTTCTATTATATATCGTCAACGTGGAACTAAGATTTTTCCAGGTGTAAATGTTCGTCGTGGTAATGATGATTCATTATATACTACAGTTGATGGAGTAGTTAAATATGAACGTTTAGGAAGAAGTAAGAAACAAGCTTCTTGTTATCCAGTAAGTGAATAAAAGAACCTTTTATAAGGATTCTTTTTTTGTTATAATTACTTTAATAGGAGTGGTCTTATGAAGATTAGAATTAATGATAATAATTATGATTTAACAAATATGTCTATAATGTGGGATAAAGATTTTAAAGATTATACAAAAGAAGATGTTATAGATGTTAGTAATTTAGAATTAAATGATAAATATAAAGCTACTAATAAGTTATTTAATAATATTTATAATGATATAGCATTACTTGGAAATGATGATGGTGAGTTTCTAGTGTTTGGTCAAAAAATTAGAGAAATAGATCAATTACAACAATTTCTATTTGAAAAAGGTAATATTGATAGTGCTATAAAATATTTGGAAGATGGTATTACATATATGTTAAATTTTTATAAAAAGTTACAAAACGAAGATGTAGAAGAAAAAAAGAGGTGATAATATGTTTGTCGATGAAGTAGAAATTAAAGTTGAAGCTGGTAATGGTGGAGATGGTTGTACTGCTTTTCGTCGTGAAAAATATGTCGCTATGGGTGGACCTTATGGTGGTAATGGTGGCCATGGTTCAGATATTATATTTGAAGTAGATGAAGGATTACATACATTACTTGATTTAAGATATCAAAAGACTATTAAAGGTAAAAAGGGTGAAAATGGTAGAGGTAAGAATCAACATGGTAAAGGTGCAGATCCAGTAATAGTAAAAGTACCTTTAGGAACTGTTGTAACAGATTTAGATACAGGTTTTATACTTGCTGATTTATCTAAAAAAGGACAAAGTGAGTTAATTGCTAAAGGTGGTAAAGGTGGTAGAGGAAATACTGCTTTTAAGACACAATCTAATACAGCTCCTGATTATTCTGAGAATGGAGAAGAAGGAGAACATAAAAACTTAAAAGTTGAAGTTAAAATGCTTGCAGATGTAGGTTTAGTTGGACTTCCTAGTGTAGGTAAATCAACTTTTATCTCAATGGTATCTAAATCTAAACCAAAAATAGCTGCTTATCACTTTACAACTTTAACACCTAATCTTGGAGTAACTAAGTCTACTGATGGTAGAAGTTATGTTATTGCTGATCTACCAGGATTAATAGAAGGAGCTTCACATGGTGAAGGATTAGGAGATAAATTCTTAAAACATATAGAAAGAACTAAAGTAATTGCTCATGTTATAGATATGTCTGGTAGTGAAGGAAGAGATCCATATGAAGATTATTTATTAATTAATAAAGAATTAGAAGAATTTAATAAAAAATTAATAAAAAAACCACAAATTATAATTGCTAATAAAATGGATTTAGAAGGTTCTAAAGAAAAGTTAAAAGAATTTAAAGAAAAAGTAAAAGATGTAGATATATATGAAATAAGTGCTGCTACTAATAAAGGATTACAAAAAGTAGTAGATGCTTTAGCAGATTTAGTAGATGAAGCACCTAATGATCCATTATATGATGAATCGCAAATAGAATCTCATGTACTTTATAAATTTAAAAAAGAAGAACCATTCACAATAACTAAAGATCCTGATGGTACATGGGTAATTTCTGGTAGAGAAATAGAAAAAATATTCAAAATGACTAAATTTTCATCAGAAGAAGCTGCTTATAGATTTGCTAAGAAATTAAGAAGAATGGGTATAGATCAAAAACTAGAAGAATTAGGAGTACAAGAAGGAGACCAAGTTAGAATATTAGATTTCTATTTTGATTATAGAAATTAATGTTTACATAAAGAAAAGTTAAAATTTAACTTTTCTTTTTATTTTACTAGTAATTGTGATATAATTTAGATAATAAGGAATAGAGGAAGGTGTTATTATGATGGATATCAGTTTTCTAAAAGATAACGGAGTAAATGTAGATAAAAGTTTAGAATTATTTGGTGATATGAATACTTATAATTCAACAGTAGGAGATTTCTTAGTAGGGGCTTCAGAAAAAGTACCTAAATTAATTAAATATAAAAATGATAAAGATTTAAGTAATTATTCAATATATGCTCATTCTATAAAAGCAGATGCTAGATACTTTGGATTTACTAAATTAGAAGAAATTGCATTTAATCATGAACAAAAGAGTAAAGAAGGAGATCTATATTTTATACAAAGTGATTTTGATAATTTAATTAATGAAGTAGATAGAATGACTAAAGTAGTAAAAGAATACTTAGAAGAAGATAGTAAAGAAGATGAAAAGGAAGAAGAAAAGTCTGAATCTACAGGAGTAGTTTATGATAATAAAACTATTTTAGTAGTAGATGATTCTAATATTATTAGAAACTTTGTATCTAGAATATTTAAAGATGAATATACAGTTGGAGTTGCTAAAGATGGGCAGGAAGCTATAGATATAATTGAAGCTAATAAAGATAATGATCAAATAAAGGCAATCTTACTTGATTTGAATATGCCTAAAGTAGATGGATTTGCAGTATTAGAACATATGAAAGAAAAAGATTTATTTACAAAAATACCAGTTTCTATAATATCTGGTGATTCATCTAAAGAAACTATTGATAAAGCATTTAAATATGGAATAGTTGATATGTTAGGAAAACCTTTTAATGATAAAGATGTAAAACGAGTAGTAGAAAGAACAATTCAATTTAATACAATGGATGCATAAAAAAAGAAGAACTATTTTAGTTCTTCTTTTTCTTCTTCTAAACCTTTTTCTACTCTTGTTTTAATAATGTCTATTAATTTGTTCTTTAATTCCATATCGGCATTCTCCCATATTAATTCTAAAAATACACCAAGTCCTGGTAAAGTAACTTCATCCTGAGAAGATACTGATTCATCAATAGCTTGTTTTAATGTTTCGTAGTTATCTCCTTTAAAATTATTTATAATATGTTCTCTAATACTTATATTCATATAATCATCTCCTAAATATATAATGAGCAAAAATGTAAAGTATTATACATTTTGTTTACGTAAAGCATTAAATATTTAATGTATAGTTATTGTAAATACTGTTATATGTATTATAATTAAAATATAAAAATAGGAGGAGATTTAATGGAAAAAAAGGAAAAACAAATGGAAGAAAAGAAAAAATCAAAGAAAGGAATAGTTCTAATAATACTAGGATTAATAATAATTATATTAGGTTTGGTAGGATATATTTGTTATGAAAAAGGATTAATATTTAAAACAGAAAAAGAAGTAGTTAAGAAAGAGAAGAAAGTAAAAGAAAGAGAATTAAGTGTTGATTCAACTTTAGTACAAACTTTATATAATGAAGTAACAACAGGACAAACTGAGGGTTGGTATGTATTTTGGATGTATGGTAATTTAAATAATGGAGATGATACAAAAGATTTTTATAGTGATAAAGCAGATGAAAATATTAAAATGCAAATAGTCGCTCATAATATTGATAAATCAAAATTGGTATATGATGTTGATTGTGCTGGATTACCTAACGAAGTTAATGATGTTGGTATGAATGTTTGTCGTTGGAATTCATTTGTTGGTACACATGATAGTGAAACACATTTTACTAAAAAATACATAGAGTCTGTTTATAAAAGAATATATGGTAGTGATGCTAAGTTAGATACTTCAGCACCAATATATATGGATGTATATCACGGCGTAAATTATAAATATATACCGGAAAAGGATGCATATTATGAATATAGGATAGAAACTGGTGGTACTACTGGGCCTGGTGGTTATAAAGTTCAACTTGAAAAAGCGACAAAAAAAGGAAGTACTATAAAACTATATGAAAAAGTTGTTAAGTATGGAGAAAATAATAATGCAGAAGAGGAATTTACATTTGTATATACTTTTAAAAAAGACAAAGAAGACATATATAAATATGTAAGTAGAGTAAAAGAAAAATAGAAAGTGTATAACTTTCTTTTTTTAGTTATTTATAGTAAAATAAAGTTGGTGATTTTATGAAGTTCACTTGTAATAATAAAGATTATGATGTAGTTATTGAAAGAAAGAAGAGAAATCGTAATACTTATATTAGAGTTAAAGATAATTTGTCTATTTTAGTAACTACAAATACTTTAACGACTGATAGATATATTAAGAATTTATTAGATGAAAGTTATAAAAGTATAGTTAGAATGATAGATAGACAGATGGTTAAAAATAAGAATAATGAAGGGTTTAATTATTTAGGTAAGCAATATGATATTATCTATGTAGATTACTGTGATATTTCTATTGGAGAAGAAAAAGTATTCTTAAGAAAAGGTTTTAATATAGATAAATGGTATAAGAAACAGGCTAAAAAATTATTTAAAGAAAGACTAAATTATTGGCATAGTAATTTTTCTAGAAAGATTCCACATCCTGGTTTAAGAATTAGAAAGATGACTAGTAGATGGGGTGTTTGTAATACTAGGTTAAGAATTATTACTTTGAATTTAGAACTTATAAAAAGAGATACTAAATATTTAGATTATGTTATTGTACATGAATTATCTCATTTAATATATCCTAATCATTCTAAAGATTTTTGGAATTTAGTAGAAGAAAATATAGGGGATTGTAAGAAATATAGAAAAGAAATGAAGGAGTTTTAATATGGTTATTAGTAGTATGGATAATGATCGAGTAAAAAAGTATAGAAAATTAAAGAAAAGAAAATATAGAGATGAGTATGAAGAGTTTATAGTAGAAGGTCTTCATTCAGTAAGAGAAGCTTTTAGAAGTGGTATAATTGTAGAACTTATTTTAGAAGAGGGAGTAGATTTACCTTTTGAAAGTCCTTATGTTTATGTTACTAGGGATATTATTAATAAGATATCTTCTACTGATACTCCTAGTAGTATAATGGCTTTATGTAAAAAGATAGATAGAAAAGAAGAAATTGGTAATAAAGTATTAATACTTGATAATATACAAGATCCAGGTAATTTAGGAACTATTATTAGAAGTGCGAAAGCTTTTAATATAGATACTATTATATTAAGTGAAGATACTGTTGATTTGTATAATCCTAAAGTAGTTAGAGCTACTCAAGGTATTATGTTTCATATGAATATTATTAGAAAAGATATAGTTAAAGAGATTAAATCTTTAAAGAAAGATGGTTATGTTATATATGGTACTAATGTAAGAAGAGGAACTAATGTTAGGAGATTATCTAAAGTATCTAAATATGTATTAGTAGTTGGTAATGAAGGTAATGGAGTAAGAAGTGAAGTTAGTAAATTATGTAATAAGAATTTATATATAAAAATGAACGATAAAGTAGAAAGTTTAAATGTAGGAGTGGCTACTAGTATTTTACTTTATGAATTGGAGAGTTAATATGGGATTAGTTTATATAGGAAAAATTGTATCTACTCATGGTATTAAAGGAGAAATTAAAATACTTAGTGATTTTGAGTTTAAAGATAAAGTATTTGTAGTAGGTAATAAATTAATTATTGATGATGTTAATTATGAAATTAAGTCTTATAGACATCATAAAACTTATGAAATGGTTACTTTAGATGATTATAAAGATATTAATGAAGTATTATTTTTAATGAAAAAGAAAGTTTATTTTGATGAAGATGATTTAGTTTTGGATGATAATGAGATATTAGATGATGATTTAATTACTTATAAAGTATTGACAAGTGATGGAAAAAAAGGAATAATAAAGGAAATATTTTTAGCGAGTCCTAAAAATAAAGTAATTAGAATACAATTAGATAAAGAGGTATTAATTCCTCTTAATTCACCAATGATTAAAGAAATATCTAAAGAAAGAAAAGAAGTAATTGTAGAATTAGTAGATGGAATGTAAGGGGTGATATTATGAAGATTGATATACTAACTATATTTCCTAATATGTTTAATGATATATTTTCTGAATCAATTATTAAAAGGGCAGTTGATTCAGGTAAGTTAGAAATTAATATTCATGATTTTAGAGAGTTTAGTAATGATCCACATAATAAGGTAGATGATACACCTTACGGTGGGGGTGGAGGTATGGTTTTAATGCCTCAACCCATATTTGATTGTGTTGATAGTATTAAAACATCTGACTCTAAAGTAATTTTATTAACTCCTGATGGTGTTTCTTATAAACAAAAGATTGCTTATGATTTAAGTAAAGAGAAACATTTAATACTTATTTGTGGTCATTATGAAGGTTTTGATGAGAGAATTAGAAGTATATGTGATATGGAGATTAGTATAGGAGATTATATACTTACTGGAGGAGAGATTGCTAGTATGGTAATAGTAGATTCTATTACTAGATTAATTCCAGGAGTAATAGAAGAGTCTTCTCATATTAATGAATCATTTAATAATAATTTATTAGATTATCCTACATATACTAAACCAAGAAGTTTTAGAGGAATGGAAGTACCAGAAGTATTAGTGTCTGGTGATCATAAAAAAATAGAAGAATATAGAAAAGAGGAAAGTTTAAAAAGGACTAAGGATAGAAGACCAGATTTATTAGATTAGTAGGTGAATAATATGGTATATAGTTTAAAAAAAATAAAAGTACCTAGAACTAAAAGAACTAAATTAGAAGTAAAAGATTTGGAAATTATTTATGGAATAAATATGCCTTCTAGAAGAAGAGAATTTATGGTACTTGAGATGGATTTTGAAAATATTAATTTAATATCTAAAAAATTCGCTCATATATATGCTTCAAAGAAAGCATTTAAACTATATAATAAATTATTATTAATATTAACTGAGTTATTAGTAACAGATGATGAGTCTGGAGATACTTATATGGAAGCATTGAATCAAATAGAAAGATTTAGAAGACAAATTAAGAATAAATATAGAGCTTTTTTAACAAGAAAAGAATTAGAAAAAATGTCTAAACAATTAAAATTATTACAAATGGAAGCTAAAAATAGAATGTTAGAGATTAATATGAATTATGAAATTATGAATACTACTGGTAAGAGTAGATAATATATTGTAAAGTTTTTTAAAATATGATATATTAATTTGGAAAGCAAGTGCGAAAGATGGAAATATTTGAAAGTATATAGAGAGTCTTAGTGTGGTGGAATAAGATTATGAGTATTATATTTCGGATCACTTTCAAGTTGTGATTTATGGATAAGATAAATACGGTAACGCGTTATAGTTTTGAGAGTATAAGTTATACTTATAAATTAAGGTGGTACCGCGAGTGACTCGTCCTTATAGGATGGGTCTTTTTATTTTGGAAAGGAGAATAAAATGGTTATTAATATAATTCTATTAATAATTGGGTTTATAGTGTTAATAAAGGGAGCTGATTTCTTTGTAGATGGTGCATCTAATATAGCTAGAAATTTTAAAGTTTCTAAGATGTTAATAGGTTTAACTATTGTATCTTTTGGTACTAGTGCTCCGGAGTTTGCAGTAAGTATTAAGTCATTACTTGCACATAGTGGTGATATTACTTTAGGAAACGTTATAGGTAGTAATATATTAAATATATTATTAATACTTGGAGTAGCAGCTTTAATACATCCTTTAACTGTAAAAAATAATACAGTAAAGAAAGAATTACCAATTACTTTATTAATTACTATATTATTCAGTGTATTAATGTTAGATAAAGTATTTGATCCTAATATGAAGAATATGTTTACTAGATTAGATGGAGTAATAGTTGTTTTATTCTTTACAGTATTTATATATTATTTAATTACAATGATGAGGAATAAAACAGATGAAGGTTCTGATGATGAAATATTATCATTACCTAAATCATTTATATATACAATTGGTGGAGCAATTGCGATTATACTAGGAAGTAGTTTTGTTGTTGATTCAGCATCTAATATAGCATCTATTATAGGTGTTAGTAAGAGAATGATTGCTTTAACAGTAGTTGCTTTAGGAACATCGCTTCCTGAGTTAGTTACTAGTGTAGTTGCTACTAAGAAGAAAGAATATGATATTGCGATTGGTAATGTTGTAGGTAGTAATATATTTAATATAGGTATAGTTATTGGTATACCAACAGCTATATTAGGTGGTGTTGGTGTTATATCATTTAGTTATATAGATTTAATTGTAATGGTTTTATCTGCAGTACTATTATGGTTATTTGTATTTAGAGATTATAAGATTTCTAGAAAAGAAGGAATAATGTTTTTACTAGTTTTTATAGCTTATTATAGTTATGTAATTTTAGGATAGAAAGAAGGAATTTATATGAAATTTGAGAAATTAGAACAAGGAACAATAAATGAAGTAGAATCTAAAGTATTAAAACAATGGAAAAAGATGGATATATTAGATAGATGTATAAAAAGTAGAGAAGGTAAGGATAAGTGGGTATTTTATGATGGACCAATTTATGCGAATGCTAAACCTGGTATTCATCATGTATTTGCTAAAACTATAAAAGATGCTTTTTGTAAATATCAAACTATGAATGGTAAAAGAGTTCTTAGAACAATAGGTTTAGATACTCATGGATTACCTATAGAAGTTAATGTAGAGAAGAAACTTGGTTTTGAATCTAAAGCAGATATTGAAAAGTTTGGTATAGAAAATTTTTGTATTGAATGTAATAAAGAGACTGCTACTAATATAGATGAAATTAAAAAAGTTACTGATATGATGGGACAATTTATTGATCAAGAAAATCCATATATTACATGTACTAATGATTATATAGAATCAGAGTGGTGGATATTAAAAGAAATGGATAAAAAAGGATTAATATACCATGGTAATAAAGTATTATGGTATTGTCCTAGATGTGGTACTGAACTTTCTGCTAATGAAGTATCTCAAGGTTATGAAGAAACTTCTGTTAATTCATTAATTTTACCATTTAAGATGAAAGATGAAGATGCTTACTTCTTAGTATGGACAACTACACCTTGGACTTTAATGGCTAATGTTGCTTTATGTGTTAATCCAGATTTAGATTATGTAAAAGTAGAATCTCAAGGATATAAATTTATAATTGCAGATAGTTTATTAGAACAAGTATTAGGAGAAGATACTAAAGAATTAGAAAGATATAAAGGAAAAGATTTAGTAGGATTAAAATATGAACAATTAATGCCTTTTGCAGAAGTAGAAGGGAAAGCTTTTGAAGTTATTGCTGATAATTATGTTACTGCAGATGATGGTACTGGTATAGTTCATATTGCACCTGCTTTTGGTGAAGATGATAATAGAGCGGCTCGTGAAAATGGAATTGGTTATGTTAATCCAGTTGGTCCAGATGGATGTTATCTTTATGGCCCATGGGAAGGAAGATTAGTAACTGATTCTGAATTAGAACTTGATATTATTAAATGGTTAAAAGGTGAAGACAAATTATTTAAAAAATTAAAAATAAAACATGATTATCCACATTGTTGGAGATGTAAAAGTCCATTAATTTCTTATCCTAAACCAGCATGGTATGTAGAAACTACTGCTTGTAAAGATGAAATAATTAAAGCTAATGAAGATATTAATTGGTATCCAGAATATGTAGGAGAAAAGAGATTTGCTAACTGGTTAGATAATATGGTAGATTGGGGAATCTCTAGAAATAGATATTGGGGATGTCCAATGCCAATATGGACTTGTGAATGTGGTCATAAAGAAGTAATTGGTTCACTAGATGAATTACAAGAAAAAGTTATAGAAGATGTTAATGTAGGCGAAATAGAGTTACATAGACCATATGTAGATGAATTACATATAGAATGTCCTGAATGTAAAAAGAAAATGGAAAGAGTTAAAGATGTATTAGATGTGTGGTTTGATAGTGGAGCTATGCCTTATGCACAATATCATTATCCATTTGAAAATAAAGAATTATTTGAAGATCAATTCCCTGCAGACTTTATTGCTGAAGGAGTTGATCAAACTAGAGGATGGTTCTATGTATTATTAGTTATTTCTACAATAATATCTGGAGAATCTAGTTTTAAAAATGTTGTAGTTAATGACATGATGTTAGATAAAAATGGTAAGAAGATGAGTAAGTCTATGGGTAATACAGTTGATCCTGTAGGAATTATGGAACAATATGGTGCAGATACTATTAGATTCTATATGTTATATGTTTCTCCTGTATGGACACCTTTAAGATTTAATGAAGAAGGTGTAAAAGAAGTTTATTCTAAATATACATCTACATTAAAGAATGCATATTCATTCTTTGAAATGTATGCTAATGCAGATAATGTTGATCCTAGAGAATATAATATAAAAGTTAAAGATAGAGAATTAATTGATAGATGGTTACTTTCTAAATTAAATAAATTAATTAAAGATGTAACAAAAGCTTATGAAGAATATGATCTTCATAAAGTTGCTAAATTAATAGTACCTTTCTTAAATGACGATTTATCTAACTGGTATATTAGAAGTAATAGAAGAAGATTCTGGGATAGTCGCTTAACTGAAAGTAAAAAGGCAGTATATTTAACTACTTATGAAGTATTAGTTGCTCTATGTAAATTATGTGCTCCTTTAACTCCATATTTAACAGAAGAACTATATCAAAAATTAACTGGAGAAGAATCTGTTCATTTAGCAGATTTCCCTAAAGTTGATTTAGATTTAATAGATGAAAAATGTGAAGAGAGAATGGATTTAGTTAGAGATGTATGTTCTCTAGGTAGATATGCAAGAGAAGAAGCTAATATTAAAGTTAGACAACCTATTAGTAGTTTAATTCTTCCTAAAGATAATGAAGTAGTTATTGGAGATTTACTTTCAGTAATTAAAGAGGAATTAAATGTTAAAGAAGTAGAGTTTAAAGAAGATATGTCTAAATATTTAGATTATATAGTTAAACCTAACTTTAAAGTATTAGGAAAAACTTTAGGTCCTAAGATTAAAGAATTACAAGAAATATTATCTAAATTAACAGTTAATGAAATAGATAAGATTAATTCTAAAGGACTAAAAATAAAATTAGCTGGAGAAGATTTTACTTTAACTAGTGCTATGGTATTAATATCTATAAAACAAAAAGAAGGTTATGCTTCTAGTAGTAATGATAAAACTTGTGTAGTATTAGATACTCATCTAACAGAAGAGTTAATATTGGAAGGTTTAGCAAGAGAATTTGTACGAACTATTCAAGCTTTACGTAAAGAAGAAGATTTTGTTATAACTGATCATATAAATGTTTATTATAATGGAACTGAAGCTATTGATAAGATGTTAGATATGTATAAAGACTATGTGAAAGGTGAAGTTCTAGGAGAAAAAATAGTAAAAGATGAAAAGTTAGAAGATTTAGAAGATATTAATAATGAGAAAGTTTCTATTAAAGTAGAAAGAATATAAAATAAGCACTTAATTAATTATTAAGTACTTTTATATGTTATAATATAATTAATAAGATAAGGATGTGTTTATATGAAAAATAATAAAGGTTTTACATTAGTAGAATTATTAGTTACTATAACAATAATGGGAATACTATTAGTAATTGCTATACCTGCAGTTGGTAATATAGTTGCTAGTAATAAAGATAAAAAAGTAGAGGGATATAGAATTGCTTTAGAAAGAGCGGCTAAACTATATATAGATGAAAATGAAAGAGAAGAATTTAGTCATTATGATGGATGTGTAACTGTATCTTATGATACTTTAAAACAAGCTAATTTAATAAAAGAAATATCTGATAAAGATATAGAATGTACATATGGTAATACTTATGTAGTAGTAACTAAAAAGAATAAAACATATAAATATCAAGCATCTCTAGATTGTAAAGATAAAAGAAATGGTGGTAAAGAGTATAAAGATGGAATTGATTCTTGTAGTAATGTTATTCCAGATAGTGAAGGACCATATATAACTGTTACCCCAGATAATCAAACAGATAAATGGACAACTATTAAAAAAGCAAAGAAAATTAAAATTACTTTAGAAGATAGTGGTAATGTTGGGTTTCATTTTGATAAAAAAGTTGAATATCAATGGGTAAAAGGAGATGGGGCTCCTAGCGGTTCATGGCAAACACTAAATATGAGAAATAATGAACAGGCTACTAAAGTAACTACTACTTTAGATAAAGCTAAATATCCAAGAATTAAAGGTGATGAAGGATTATATTATTTACATATTAATCCAAATAGTATTGTTGATATAGAAGGTAATAAAATGGATTCTTCTGTTAGAACAAAATTTGGACCATAT
>JAFWNS010000046.1 GCA_017510225.1 Bacilli bacterium | reverse complement strand
TAAGAAGTTATGTTATGCATCCATATTCTATGGTTAAAGATCATAGAACTAATGTAGAAACTAGTAATGTAGATAAAGTATTAGATGGAGATATTAATTTATTTATAGAGGCAAATTTAAAAAAGGAGCTATAATATGAATATATTTACAAGAAATAGAAACTCAGAAATATTAAAAGCTATTAATTCTAAATCTAAAGTAAAAAGATATATACAATTCTTTATAGGATGCCTTATTTCAGCAATAGCTTTTAATATATTTCTAGCACCTAATAACTTAGTAGCTGGAGGAGTTAGTGGTATAGCTGTATTATTTAATTATTTATTTAAAATAGACAATTATATTACTATTCTAATAGGTAATATATTACTTTTAATAGTATGTTATTTTACTATGGGTAAAGAGAAAACTAAAAATACTATATTAGGTTCTATAATGTTTCCGTTACTAGTATTTTTAACTACTGATATTAATACTTATTTTCATATAGATACAAGTGAATTATTGTTATCAGCAGTATTTGGAGGAGTATTATTAGGTGTTGGTGGAGGTATGATTTTTAAAGCAGGGTTCTCTACAGGAGGAACAGATGTTTTAAGTCATATTGTTTCTAAATATGGAAAAATCAGTGTAGGAACTTCTATTGTTTTAACAGATGGATTAATAGTATTATTATCTGCTATAGTATTTGGACCTACTAGATTTATGTATTCAATTATTATACTTTATTGTGTTAGTATAATGTCAGATAAAATTATATTAGGTATATCAGATAGAAAAGCCTTCTATATAATTACTAAAGAAGATAAAAAGATTAAAGATTATCTTATAAATGGTATGCATCATAGTGTTACAGTTTTAAACGTAAAAGGAGCCTTTCTAGATACTAAAAGAACAGCACTTTTAGCGGTTGTTCCAACAAGAGAATATTTTAGAGTAACAGAAGGTATAAAACTAATAGATGAAGATGTCTTCTTTGTAGTAACAGATGCCTATCAAGTAGAGGGTGGAAAGTAATTAACAATAATAGACAATTTAGTAAGAAAAGATATAAGTATGTATCTTTTTTTTTGTCGAAAAATATGATATAATGATTTATACTATGGAGGTATTTATATGGACTTAATTAACTTAAAAAATGTAGAAAAAAAATATAAAAATGGTGTTACTGCTATATATGATTTAAATATATCTCTAAAGAAGGGGTCTTTTACTTTTGTAATAGGAGGATCAGGTAGTGGTAAGTCTACATTAATTAAGATGTTATATAGAGAAGAAAAACCTACTAAAGGACAAATTATAGTAGGTGGTCTTAATGTTGCTAAATTAAGAAATAAAAAAGTATATAAATTAAGAAGAAAACTAGGTATAGTTTTCCAAGATTATAGATTATTACCAAAACTAACAGTATATGAAAATGTAGCTTTTGCTATGGAAGTTATTGGTGCAGATAAAGATACTACTAGACAAAAAGTATTAAAAGCATTAGAAGAAGTAGGTTTAAAGAATAAAGTACATAATTATCCAGATCAATTATCAGGAGGAGAACAACAAAGGGTTGCTATTGCAAGAGCAATCGTTAATGATCCTAAATTATTACTATGTGATGAACCTACAGGTAACTTAGATCCAGATATGAGTATGGAAGTTATGAAAGTATTAGAAGATATCAATAAAGCTAGAGGAACTACTATAATTATGGCAACTCATGATAAAGATATAGTTAATAAAATGAAAAAACAAGTTCTATCTTTAAAAGAAGGACGTTTAGTAAACTTTAGTAAGAAAGGAACTTATAGAAATGAAAGTAATTAGAATGTTAGGAAGAAGTATAAGAGATGCATTTAAAAGTGCTATAAGAAATTTTAGTTTATCATTAGCTTCTATTTCTTGTATAACAATTACATTAATCATAGTGGCTATTGCTATTATAGCGTCTTTGAATGTTCAAAACTTTACTAAAGAAATAGAAAAAGATTTAACTATAGTAGTGTTCTTAGAAAATGATTCTACATCAGAAGATGTTGCTAGAGTAAGAAAAGAAATAAATGATAATAAAAATGTAGATACATATACATTTCAATCTAAAGAAGAAGTAAAACAAAAGATGCAACAAGAATCAGATGTATTTAATACAGTATTAGATGGTTGGGAAGGAAAAGATTCTCCATTAAAGGATACTTTCCAAGTAAAGGTAAAAAATGTTAAACAGATAGCTAAAACAGCAAAACAAATTAAAAATATAGAAAAAGTTGCAGTAGTTAGATATGGAGAAGGAATGGTTGATAAAATGATTAGTGCTTTTTCATCAGTAGAAAAAGGAACTTATATAGTAGTTATAGCACTAATAGTAGTAACAGTATTCTTAATTATTAATACAATTAAATTAACTATATCTGCAAGACGTAGAGAAATAGGAATAATGAGATTAGTAGGAGCAAGTAATTTTACTATTAAAACTCCATTTATTATAGAAGGTATGATTTTAGGAGTATTTGGATCCATAATTCCAATTGTATTTACTACTTATGGATATACAGCTTTCTATAATCATTACCATGGTCATTTATTCTCAGAATTAATTAAGTTAATAGAACCTGAACCATTTATATATAATACTTCAATCGCAGTATTAATAATTGGTATAATAGTTGGTATGGTTGGTAGTGCCGGTGCCGTAAGAAAGTATTTAAAAATATGATGAAGAAAGTAATAGTAGTAGTTATAACTTTATCATTAATAGTATCTTATACAATACTACCTATAGATGCTAGTGCTAAAACAATAAGTCAATTTGAAGCAGAAGTTAATAAGTATACATCAGAATTAGAGGCAAAGAAAAATAAAGTAGCAAAAAATGATAAAGAAGTAGCTCAAATAAAACAAAAGATTAAAAATATTCAAGCACAAATAGCTCAAGCAGAAGCAGACATTAGAAGATTGCAAAAAGAAATAGATGAAAGCAATAGAAAAATCAAAGAAAAAACAGCAGAGAGTAAGAAGATAATAGAGTATTATCAAATATCTAATGGAGAAAATGTTTACTTAGAATATGCTTTTGGAGCTAAAAGTATAACTGATATGGTATATAGAATGTCAGTAGTAGAACAATTAACTGAATACAATGATAATATAATGAAAGAATTAGATAGATTGATTAAATCTAATGAACAAAAACAAAAATCTTTAGGTTCTAAAAAAGAAGAATTAAAGAAATTAACTAAAGATTTAAATAGTGAAAAAGAAAAAATAAACGCTGATACAGCAGCCTTAAAAGCCGCAATGCCAGGATTAGAAGAACAAATCAAAGCTGCAAAACAACAAATTAGAGATTTAAGAAACATGGGTTGTGGAAGAAACGAATCAGTACAAAGTTGTACATCTAGATATTATGCAAGAATGGTTCCAAGTTCTTCAAGCGGTGCTCACAGTGGTGGAGGCGGTGGAGGATATACTCCAAGTGCCAATGGATTCGCTAGACCAATGCAATATGGATATATAACACAAGGTTATAGAGGAATGGCTCATATGGGAGTTGATTTATCTAGTAGTAACAAAACAATACCTATATATCCAATAGCTGTTGGACAAGTAAGTGCTAAATACTATGATGCTTATGGAGCTTTAGTTCTTAAAGTAAGACATAATGTTGGTGGAAGAATTATTTATTCAACATATGCACATTTAAGTAGTTGGTCAGTAAGTGTTGGACAAACAGTAAGTCTTAACACACAAATAGGTAGAATGGGTAACACAGGATATTCAACTGGACCACATCTTCACCTAGAGTTAACAACATGTGATTGGAAATCTGCAGGTGGTGGATGTACATGGGCTCAATATCAACACAGTACAATAAATCCTGCTACTTATGTATCTCTACCAAGTAGTTGGACTACAAGATAAGAAGCTTAGGCTTCTTTTTTATTGATAAAATAAATATTAAGTATTATAATAAACAAGAAAAGGAGTTACTATGATAAAGATTAATAATATAAAGTTTGAAGAAAAATTTAGTGAAGCTAATATAAGATATAGAGTATTTGAAGATAAAAATGTAATAACACTAATCATTAATACAGAATTCTATCCATCAGTATTTAAAGATAATGTAGTAAGTGGTGCTATAGAAGCTAAAATAGATATAGAAGGAATAAATAAAGTAGATGATTTAGAAAACACTAAATATGAAGGAAAGATAGGTAATGTTACTATATCTGTTAATAATGATGGAGTATGGGAACATGAATCATATGAAGATTTTAAAGTAGAAATAAAAGATATAAATAATAGAAAAATAAAGCTAAGTATTAAAACAGATACTCTTAATATGAATACAACTGCTACTTTAGTTAGTCTATATACTACTAGTACTAGTAGAGAGAAATTATTAAAAAGATTTGATTTAAATAATTTCTATGATAAACCAGTTATTAGAAAGATTGGTAATAATGAAGTATATAAATATTTTGCAAAAGAATAATATAAATAGAGGAGAAAGATATGAGTAAGAAAACATTTACAGAAACTAAATTTTTTAAAACATTATCCACAAATCCTGTTGATTATTTTATAACTAAAGCAGCTCTTAATAGAGAAAGCAAAGAAGTATTAAAACAAGCTCAAAAAAAGAAAGAAAAACTACTAAAAGAAGGTTTCATAGGAGATCCTAATAATTATTACGATGTTGTTAGATATGAACAAGCTATCGATAGTGAACCTATAGAGTCATATCAAGATGATGATGGAGTATGGACACACATTTGGCCTGATGGAAATAAAGTTAGTGTAAAAGTAACATTATCAGGATTATATCTAAATGATGAACAAAAATATAAAGAATCTAAAGTAAAAACCTATAAGAAATAAACTTATAGGTTTTTTTAATACTTATAATATCCTATAGTAATAACTGCAGGAGTATCTTTTATATAGATCTTACATCTACCATAATCTCTAGTTTGTATCTCACAGGTACTACCATGATCTAAATAACTGTATATATAATAACTAAGTCCTTTAAATTTACTAGGTCTAAGAAGCCCAATAGAATTCCTTTTTACAGGAGTATCTTTAACTCTATAAACTCTCCAAGTATCTATATGTGGTGGTAAATTAACATAGTTTTTACCTTCATTTTCTACTTTAATAGATGATGTATATACAGGTTTTAAATATTCTTTTCTATTCATTATATTAGTATGATCAAAATAACACATACTATCTAAATCTTTTTCGTTATTAAACATATATATTCCATATTTATTTTTAAACCAAGAAGTGTCACTTCCTTGTGAACACTCTATATGACAATGAACACCAGTTGCATTACCTTTAGTACCCATATTACCTAACTTATTACCTTGAGGAACAACTAATCCAGGATATGCATTCATAGAATCATCATGCGCAGTCATTAAAGTAACTATTCCAATATAACCATTAGAACATCTAACTGCTTTAGTAGATTGCCACATAACTTGACCAGATTCAGGATATGTCTTTATACATTTTAAAGTACAAGGTGAATAGTATGCATACCTAGTACCAGAAACTTTCCCTCTAACATCTACCCCCATAGTACCTCTATGTGTTCCTTCATTAGCACCTTGAGTTATATACATATCAGTAAAAGGACATAAAAAGTTCTCAATACCATCTATCTTAGATTTTTCTCCCTTTTTCATATAACCTCCTTTGTATAATATATGAATAAAAAACATAATTAAATAGATAATATATACAAAAGGATTAAATAATGTTAAAATAATATAAATTTATAGGAGGTGATTCTATGTTTAATTTAGTATCTAATTATAAACCTAGTGGAGATCAACCAGAAGCTATTAAATCTTTAGTAGACGGAATAAACTCTAATAAAAAAGAACAAGTATTACTAGGTGCAACAGGTACTGGTAAAACATTTACTATTGCAAATGTTATTAAAGAAGTAAATAAACCAACACTAGTATTAGCCCATAATAAAACACTTGCAGGTCAATTATACAGTGAATTAAAAGAATTATTTCCTAACAATCATGTATGTTTCTTTATATCATACTATGATTACTATCAACCAGAAGCATATGTACCATCAACAGATACATATATAGAAAAAGATTCATCTATAAACGATGAAATAGATGAATTAAGACATGAAGCTACTAGTAATTTACTTACATATGATGATGTTATAGTAGTTGCGTCTGTTTCTTGTATATATGGCATTGGTGAAGTAGATGAATATAAAGGTAAAATGTTAACTCTATCTGTAGGCGAAGAAGTAGAAAGAAATGAAGTATTAACTAAGTTAGTAGAAATGCTTTATGAGAGAAACGATCTAGATTTTAAAAGGGGAACTTTCAGAGTAAGAGGAGATAGTCTAGAAATTATTCCAGCTTATCAAAACCAAAGAGGTTATAGAATAGAATTCTTTGGAGATGAGATAGATAGAATTAGTGAAATAGATACTCTTACAGGAGCAGTTTTAAATAATAAGAAAACAATAAGCATCTTCCCAGCAAGTCACTTTGTAGTTAGTGATGACAAATTAAAAGAAGCTATTAAAAGAATAAAAAGTGAACTATCAGAACGATTAGTAGAACTTAAAGAAGATAATAAACTAGTTGCTGCAGAAAGATTAGAACAAAGAACTAACTATGATATAGAGATGTTAGAAGAAACAGGATTCTGTTCTGGTATAGAAAATTATTCAGCCCCTATGGCTGGAAGAAAAAAAGGAGAGACTCCAACTACATTAATGGATTTCTTCCCAGATGATTATCTATTAGTAGTAGATGAATCTCATGTAACACTTCCACAAGTAAGAGGAATGTATAACGGAGATAGAGCTCGTAAACAAAACTTAGTTGATTATGGATTCAGATTACCAAGTGCTCTAGATAATAGACCGCTACAATATGATGAATTTGAAGATAAAATAAATCAAGTTATCTATGTATCCGCAACACCAGGAGATTTAGAACTAGAACATACAAACAACAAATATGTAGAACAAATCATAAGACCAACAGGTCTTTTAGATCCAACAGTAGAAGTTAGAAAGACAGAAGGACAAATAGATGATTTAGTAGATGAGATAAAAGAAAGAATTAAAAAGAATGAAAGAGTCTTAATAACTACACTAACTATTAGAATGTCAGAGGAATTAACTAATTACTTAAAAGAATTAGATATAAAAGTAGCTTATCTTCATTCAGAAATTAAATCTTTAGAAAGATTACAAATAATACATGATTTAAGATCTGGTAAATATGATTGTATAGTAGGTATTAACCTTCTTAGAGAAGGACTAGATATACCAGAAGTATCTTTAATTGCCATATTAGATGCTGATAAAGAAGGATTTTTACGTAGTAGTAGAAGTTTAATACAAACTATTGGTAGATGTGCAAGAAATGAAAATGGTCATGTTATTATGTATGGAGATCATATAACTGATTCTATGAAATATGCTATAGATGAGACTAAAAGACGTAGAGAAATACAAGAAGAATATAATAAAAAACATAATATAACTCCAAAAACAATAACTAAAGAAATAAGAGAAGTAGTATCTAATATAGATGAAACAACTACTAAGAAGAAAGTATCTAAGAAAGAATTAGAAAAGAATATTGATCTTATAGAACAAGAAATGAAAGAAGCAGCTAAGAACTTAGACTTTGAAAGAGCTATGGAGTTAAGAGATATATTATTTGAAATAAAAAGTCAGTAATGGTACAAGAAATACCATTATTTTCTTTATGTATTTATAGAAAAATATGGTATAATATCAAGCAGGTGAGGGATTATGGATAAGATAGTAGTTAAAGGTGCAAGAGAGAATAATTTAAAGAATATTGATATAGAGATTCCAAAGAATAAACTTGTTGTTATGACAGGGTTATCTGGTAGTGGAAAGTC
>JAFWNS010000011.1 GCA_017510225.1 Bacilli bacterium | reverse complement strand
TTCTCATCATATTTAATAAAATCAACTCTTTTATTAACTTTAGATAAGCTTTCAGCAACTACTTTTAAGTTTTTATCTTTATCTCTTAGAGAGATAACATCTCCAACTTTAACTTGATATGAAGGAATATCAACTTTTTTACCATTAACAGTAACATGTCCATGGTTAACAAGTTGTCTTGCTCCACGTCTAGTAGATGCAAATCCTGTACGATAAACTAAGTTATCTAAACGAGATTCAAGTAATCTTAAGAAGTTAGTACCCTTAACACCCTTAATTTTTTCAGCTTTTCTAAAAGTGTTTTTAAATTGTCTTTCATTCATTCCATACATAAAACGAACTTTTTGTTTTTCTTTTAATTGAATACCATAGTCTGATAATTTACCTCTACGGCCATTACCATGTTGACCAGGTCCATATGGGCGACGAGCTAATTCTTTACCATTTTCAAGTAATGAAAAACCAACACGACGAGCTTGTTTATAACTAGATCCTGTATATCTTGCCATAAGTTTCTCCTTTCTATAAATTATACACTTCACCCAAATGATTTAGTCATATTTTAGGGAATTTTTATTACTTTTTCGCGTAAACAGCAATTGTTACTCAAATTACATTAAAAAACACGTTAAAATATTCTAAATCCGCTGTTAAGTGAATTGCAGTATTAATTATATTAAAAAAACCTTTATATGTCAAGGATTATAATACTTTGTATTAATCTTTTTAGTTTTATTTTCTAATTTTGTAGATATTTGTATATTAATTGTGATA
The DNA here is from genome assembly GCA_017510225.1 of Bacilli bacterium. Taxonomy (GTDB): domain Bacteria; phylum Bacillota_I; class Bacilli_A; order RF39; family UBA660; genus CAJMSU01. The sequence goes on along the minus strand of JAFWNS010000011.1, from coordinate 3,133 downwards.
GAATATAATTAGGTAATAATCGGAGGTGAAGTATATGTTAATTATAGGTTCAATAATTATAGTTAGTATTGTACTTATTTTAGTTATACTTTACTTTACGAAAAAAGGTATAGTAAATAGTTATCATAAGAAAGTTAGTGATTTAGAAGTTAAAAAGAATTTGGTTGCTTCTACACCTGTATTATTAGAACTTTCTAAAGTAGAACCAATTATTAAGAATGAAAAGATGGAAGTTAAATATAATAATTGGCATGATGATTTTATTAGTTTAAAAGAAAATGAATTAGTACAAATAGATGATATGTTAGTTGACTTAGATATGTATATCGAAAAAGGTGATTATAAGACTTGTAGATATAGATTAGCTAAGACTGAAATGGAAATATATAAAGCTAGAGAGATAGCTAATGATATCTTAGATCAAGTTAAAGAGATTACTTTAAGTGAAGAAAAATATAGATCTATTGTTACTAAATTAAAAGCTAAATATAGAAGATTATCTAATGATTATAATAATCATAAGGATATGTATGATGATATGCAAGAAGCTATTGAATTACAGTTTGAAAATATAGAAAAAAGATTCTTAGATTTTGAAAAAGTAATGGATAAGAATGAATATACTGAAGTAGTTCATATAGTTAAAGCACTAGACACTATAATAGATCATATGGGTATAGTAGTAGAAGAAGTACCTGATTTATTATTAATGTCTAGACAAATTATTCCTAATAGACTTAAAGAGATAAAAACTACTGCAGACAATATGGAAAAAGAAGGGTTCCCTTTAGAATATTTAAATATAGATTATAATATTGAAGAATCTGAAAAAAATATTAATGCAGTATTAGATAAAGTAAAAGTTCTTAACTTAGAAGATTGTATGTTTGAGTTAAAGACTATGCTTGAATATTTAGATAGTATTTTTGTTGATTTTGAAAAAGAAAGATTATCTAGAAAAGTATATGAAGAAATGGAGAAAGATTTCTCTAAAAAGTTAGATAATACTAATAAATTAGTAGAAGATATTTATAATCAATTAGAAGATATAAAGAATATGTATGATTTAAATGAAGAAGATGTAGATATTATTCATGATGTTAAGAAGACGTTGATTGTAATTAATGATGATTATAAGAAGTTAGTATCTAAAGAAAAGGCTTCTTCTGCTCCATATTCTGTATTACATAAAGAAATAGATGCTTTAACTAAGAGATTAAAGAATATGGAAGAAGATTTAGATAAAGCATTAAAATCTTTAGGAAATATGCATGATGATGAAGTAAGAGCTAGAGAACAATTGGATGAAATTAGGGATTTCTTAAAGAAATGTAAAGAAAAGATGAGAACTTATAAATTACCAGTAATTACAGATAATTATTTTGTTGAATTATCTGAAGCTAATGAAGCAATAGAAGAAATAGTAAAAGAACTAGATAGAAAACCTATAGTTATTAAGACTTTAAATACTAGAGTAGATACTGCAAGGGATTTAGTATTAAAACTATATAATACTACTAATGAAATGATTAAGACTGCTAAGCTTGCTGAAATGGCTATAGTATATGGTAATAGATATAGATCTTTCTATGATGATGTAGATATGGGTCTTTTAGATGCAGAAGAGTTATTTGCTAAAGGAGATTATAAAGACGCATTAGATATATCTATTAAATCTGCTTCTTTAGTAGATAAAGATATATATCAAAAATTACTTAATATTTATGATAATTAAAATATATAGATTTATTGATTTATATATTTTTTTTTGATAAAATATTTACGTTATTTGGGGTGATATTATGGATAAAATAATACTTATTAAATACGGGGAATTAAATACTAAGAAAGGTAATCGTAATTATTTTATAAATACTTTATATAAGAATGTTAAAAATAGTTTGAAAGATTATGATGTTAAGATATCTAAAGATAGAGCTCGTATGTATATAGAGTTTAAAGATAAAGATTTGGATAGTATTAAGAGTATTATAGATAAAATATTTGGTATATATAAGTATCATATTGCTTATATTGTTAATACTAATATTGATGATATTAAATCTAAAGTATTGGAAATAGTTAAGAAGGAAGATTTTAATACTTTTAAAGTTGAAAGTAGTAGAAGTTATAAAGAATTTGAACTTAATAGTTTAGAATTATCTAAGACTTTAGGTGGAGTAATATTAAAAAATATAGATAATATAAAAGTAGATGTCCATAATCCAGAACTTTTAGTAAGTGTAGAAGTTAGAGAAAAGAATAGTTATATATATTTAAATAGTTATATGGGTAGTGGTGGTTATCCTGTTGGTGTTCAACCTAAAGGTATGTTAATGCTTAGTGGAGGAATTGATTCTCCAGTTGCAGGATACCTAGCTTTAAAAAGAGGAATGACTTTAGATGCAGTATATTTTGAAGCTATACCACATACTAGTATAGAAGCCCGTAATAAAGTTATTACTTTAGCTAAAAAATTAATTCCATATGGTGGAAGTATTAATCTACATATAGTTAATTTTACTAAGATACAAGAAGAAATATATAAAAATTGTCATTCTAATTATGTTATTACTATTATGCGTAGAATGATGTATCGTATTATGGAAAAGATTGTTAATAAGTATGATGGATGTGTAATAGTTAATGGAGAATCTATTGGACAAGTTGCTTCTCAAACATTAACTAGTATGAGAGTTATTAATGATGTAACTAGTATTCCAGTAATTAGACCAGTTGCTTGTCTAGATAAATTAGAAATAATAGATATAGCACAAAAAATAGATACATATGAAACAAGTATTTTACCATATGAAGATTGTTGTACTGTATTTGTTCCTAAACATCCAGTAATTAATCCTACTATAGAAGCATCACGTATAGAAGAGTCTAAATTCAATTATGAAGAAATGATTGAAGAAGCAGTAGATTCTATAGAAACAATTGAAATTAATGATAATAAAGATGAGTTTAGTTCTTTGTTATAAATTACCATTATAATTTATACATATATTCACAACCTATTACTATAGGAGGTGAAATACATGAATAACAACTCTAATAACAATGCAATGAAAATGAGAGTTCCAGGAGCTAAACAAGCTATCGATAAAATGAAATATGAAATAGCTAA
>JAFWNS010000045.1 GCA_017510225.1 Bacilli bacterium | reverse complement strand
TTTCTATCAAATAAATCTATCCAAATGTTATCTACTCCAATATTAGTTGCTTCTAACATCATATGAGTTGTAACTATAGATGCATCTATATCAGAAGTAGAATGAGTTCCATCACTAAATGCTTCTTTAGTATTAGCACATATTATAAATACAACAGGCGCATTATATCTACATCTAGATGCTTTATCTATAGAATCTAACTTTTCTTTTACTACATAAATTTTAATAGGTTGTATATTCTTAGCAGTAGGAGCTAATCTTCCTGCTTCTAATATTTTATCTATTTTAGATTGTTCTACGTCTTTATTACTAAACTTTCTAGTAGCCTCTCTTTTTCTAATAACATCTTCAAATTCCATAATAACCTCCTAATGATGATGGTGATGAGACTCAGTCTTAACATCACAATTCTTATCTAAACACTTCTCATCTTTACTTTCTACTTCAATAGTAACATGAGATATTTTTAATTTTTTTAATTTATTTCTAATATCTTTCTTTATATCTTTAGAATCACTAACTACATGAAGAGTAGCATAATTATTATAACCATCTATACTCCAAACATGTATGTGATGTATATCTTCTACTCCATCTATTTTTAATAAATTATTTTTTAAATTATCTATAGATACTTCTTTAGGAGTCTTTTCTAAAAATAAATCTAATACTTTTTTAAAGTTCTTTAAAGCATGGAATAGTATAAATAAAGATACACATATAGACATAATAGGATCTATTATCTTAATATCAGTAAAATTCATTATAATAGCACCTATTAATACTACTACCCATCCTAAAACATCTTCTAACATATGTAAGTTAACTGATCTTTGATTAATAGAATCTCCTCTACTAGTAAAATATGCTGCCATAAAGTTAATAATAACTCCGAATATCGCAAATATAATCATTCCACTATAATTAATATCCACAGGATGAATTATACGAGTAATAGCACCATATATAACTAGAATAGATCCAACCATTAATATTAAAGTAGTAATAAGACCTCCTAATACAGAATATCTAATATACCCATATGTATAATTATTATCTGGATCTTTTTTACTTTTCTTTTCTAAGAAATAGGATAGTCCAATACTAATCGCATCCCCCATATCATGAACAGAATCAGATATAATGGCAACACTATTAGTAAATATCCCACCAAATAATTCAAATATAGAAAAGCCTAAGTTAAGGATAAACGCTATAAAAATATTTCTTTCTGTTTTCATATCACACCTCTTTTATATTATGTTTCACAATATCCATCATCTTCAATACTATATTCAGTACCATCTATTTCTATTATATCATCACTTTGACTAGTTACACTTCTAATTTCTATACCATTAAAACTAAACATAATATATTTCTTTATAACTGGTATGTATATATAATTATATGTCTCACCTATAGACTGTTCAGTATCATCACAAGTATATGATATAAATTTAAAATTGTTTGAGTATCTTTCGTTAGTGTTTTCACCATTACAAACCAAAGTTTCTTTATTATATGAAGGTACTAACAAGAAAGTTAATATAGTAAATATAATAATACCATTACATATAGGCTTTTTATAATCCATATGTATTACCCCATATAACAAACAACTAACAGCTATAACATAAAGTATATAGTGAAAGCAGTTAGATAAATTATAATAAATAAATTCTTCTAATCCGTATCCAAACATTGCATGTGCATAACTTAATAATGCATTCTGAAAAAGAGAATTAATTAAGAACATAAAAATTACACTAATAAAAGTATTTAATATAAATCTTTTCTTTTTTCTAAAGAATAAAAACAATAATACTATAGCAATAACAATAAAAACAATATTAATAATTGCTTCAAATATATATTGACCTGTAGGATTAGGATCAAAAGGATCTAAATCCATCATAGCAACAATATAATATCTAAAAATAAATATAGATACTATTAAACTTATAAATAATAATAGTTTTATTACTACATGATTAATATTCTCTAATTTATCATCCGTATATAGATAAGCATTAACAAAGAAATAAATTATTCCTAAAGACAATAATATTAACAAGCTATACAAAGTACTTTTTGCTTCTAAGTTTATTGGTATAAATAGTGACCATAATAATGTTATTATACAAGAATTATAAAAAGATATCTTAAATAAATTATTCCTTATTTTATCTTTTTTAATAATAGAAAATATAATAGGTATAATTAAATAACTCATATTGATAAATATCCATAAATTCTTTGTAATTGATAATTCTCTTACTATAAAAGATGTATTGTTAAAAAAGATAAAAGATAAAAACATTAAAACTAATATGCCAATAGAAAAATATATTCTTTTCATAAATACCTCCATATTAATTAAATTATAACATAAAAAAACGAACTTAATAAAGTTCGGTTATTTTCCATGGTGGAGCTGAGGAGAATCGAACTCCTGTCCGAAAATCCCGGTATATAAACCTCTACAAGTTTAGTTAACTACAAATTCTCATCTATCTAAAAGCTAGTTAACGATTCCTATAGATAGACCAGTCTATTAAAT
>JAFWNS010000044.1 GCA_017510225.1 Bacilli bacterium | reverse complement strand
CAAAAGAAACCTAGAAAAGATTATGAAAAGTTCTCTGATGTTAAAGGACAAGTTTGGTATATGTATGATGAGTTATTTGATAAATATAAAGATGAATATGGATATGATTATCAGGGTGTTACTGATAAAGAAGAAATTAAGAACATTATTAATACATACATAGATAAGTATTATGATGTAAAAGATGATAAAGATACTTGGTTTAACAAGATAAAAGATTTAAGTGATGAACTAGGTTATGCTTCTAATATGAAAGATTATAAAGAAAATCCGGATAACTATAAAGGTTCTGTCGCAGATGTTTCCACAGTAATAAGAGTTAGTCTTACTACTAGAAGTCAAACACCTGATTTATATGACATACTTAGATTACTTGGTAAAGAAAGAATTAAAGAAAGATTTAATTTAATATAATTAAATCTTTTTTTATGTTATAATTAAATTAGAGGGTGATAGGATGAAGGAAATAGTATTTAACAAGTCAAGATTAAAAGAAGATGAAATTACTGAAGTATTAGAAAAATCTAGAATAGTACTTAGAAATAGTGATAATGAAATAGTTCTAACTAGATTTGGTAGAGTATACTTTTTACCTGGTGGAAAAATAGAAAAGGGAGAAACACCAGTAGATACTATTAAAAGAGAAGTAATGGAAGAAACTAATATAAATATATTATTAGATGATGTAGAACCATTTTTAGTAGTTAAAAACTATTTAAGAGATTATGAAACTCATGAAGGAACAATAGTTAATAGATTATTAATAACATATTATTTTACTGGTTTTACTACAGATGATAATATTGAATATTTTAATTTAACTAAAGTAGAAAAAGAAGATAATTTAAGAGGATTCTTTATTGATATGGAAGAAGTAGATGAATTATTATCTGATTATAATAAAGAAGATCCAAGAGCAACTTATTTAGCTAAAGAAACATTAGAAGTATTAGAAGAATATAAAAAAAAGGATGATATACAATAGCATCCTTTTTTGTTGAAAAAAGTCATTAATATGATATAATAAGAATAAGAAAAGAGGGATTTATATGGCAGGAAAACAATATACACTAAATGAAGTATATGAACTAGTTCATAATTTTTTAAAAAAGTATCCATCAACAATAGCATGGAGAATTAGACAACACTGTAAAGTGTTAACAAAACATCTTAATAAAGATGAAAAGATCATTTATGTTTTTCCAGCACAAAGAAATACAAATCCATTTAATGTTTTTGCAACTTGTATAATTGCTTTTACGAATAAAAGAATTATAATCGCTCAAAAAAGAGTATTATGGGGTTATACTTTTGTATCAGTTACACCTGATATGTTTAATGACTTTGAAGTTTATAAAGGTATGATATTTGGTAGACTTGATATAGATACTATTAAAGAAGTAATAAGATTATCTGATATTTCTCCTAAAGCATTAGTAGAAATAGAAACTAATTTATCTGAATATCTATTAAAAGTTAAACCTAAGTTTATTAAAAATAAAGAAAAAGAGGCTAAAGAATAGTTTTTTGAATATTATATATTGTATTCAAAATAATAATTTGTTATAATTAAACACGGACGGACCTATAGCCAAGTGGTAAGGCACGGGACTGCAACTCCCTGATCGTTGGTTCAAATCCGACTAGGTCCTCCATGT
>JAFWNS010000010.1 GCA_017510225.1 Bacilli bacterium | reverse complement strand
TCTGTTTTTATTTCTACACCTAAATCTTTTAGACTATTTACTTCATTTTCTACTATATCTTTAGGTAATCTAAATTCTGGAATACCATAAGTTAATACTCCTCCTGCTTTATGTAGAACTTCATATATAGTTACATTATAACCTTCTTTAGCTAGTTCTCCTGCACAACTAAGACCAGCAGGACCACTACCTATTACTGCTATTTTTTCTTTCTTTTTCTTAGTTGCTTTAACTGATTTAAAATTATTCTTTCTTGCTTCATCAGCAACATATCTTTCTAAAGATCCAATAGATATTGCATCACCTTTAAATCCTTTAATACACATACTTTCACATTGTTTTTCTTGTGGACAAACTCTTCCACATACTGCAGGAAGTGAAGATGACTTAGTAATTATTTCATATGCTTTATCAACGTTTCCTTCTTTAAGTTCTTTTATAAAATCTGGAATCATTATACTTACAGGACATCCCTTAACACATCTAGGATTAACACAATGTAGACATCTACTTGCTTCTTTTAAAGCTTCTTCTTTAGAATATCCTAATGCAACTTCATCAAAATTTTTAACTCTTTCCTTAGGAGGTTGTACTCTCATTTTTACCTTACCATCATTATTCATAGTTAGCCTCCATTTCTTTTAACTTAACTTGTTCTTCTTCTTTATAAATATTCATTCTATTTAATGCGATATCAAAATTTATTTTATGTCCATCAAATTCTGGTCCATGGATGCATGCAAATTTAGTTTTACCATCTACTTCACAACGACACGCACCACACATACCACTACCATCTACCATAATTGGATTCATACTAACTATTGTCTTTAATTTATATTTTTTAGTTAAATCACATACACTTTTCATCATTATTACAGGTCCAATTGCGACACATATATCATAATCTTTAATATGTTCTTCTAAAACTGTTGTGACAAAGCCTTTAGTGCCAAAACTCCCATCATCAGTAGCATAATACATATTATCAGCTACACTCTCAATCTTATCTTGTATTAAGAATAAATCTTTAGATCTTGCTCCATATATAACATCTACTTTAATACCTTTTTCTTTTAAATATTTAACTTGTGGGTATACAGGTGCAACTCCTACTCCACCAGCTACATAAACTACTTTTTTATCTTTAAAATCATTAATATTCATACATATCTCATTAGGATTACCTAGAGGTCCGACTACTCCAAAAAGTTCATCTTTAATCTTACTTAATTCTAAAGTAGATCCACCTACTACTTGATATATAAGATGTAATAATCCTTTATCTTTATCATAATCGTAAATAGTTAATGGTATTCTTTCGCTATCAGATTTAGCCATTACTATAACAAATTGTCCAGGCATAGCCTTATTAACTACCATTGGAGCTTCTACTATCATTTCATATGAATTTTCATTAAGTTTTTCATTCTTTAATATTTTATACATGAGACACCTACTTTCTAAGTAAATTATAACATAATATTTTAAATAAAAAAATGTTTACTACGTAAACATTATTCTTTTATTAATTCTCTTAATCTTTCTAATTTTTCTTTGTCTTCTACATAATTAAACCTAGGTTTAACAAAGTTTTTAGAACCTCTTTTTTCATTAGAATATCTAGGAATTAATTGTATATGAAAATGATTCATAGGTCCATCGCACATAGTACATAAATATACACTTTCAGACCCATATACTTCTTTTATGATATTCATCAATTTTTTAGAAAAAGTAAATACTTTCTTACATAGTTCATCATCTATATCCATCATATCTTTATAGTGTTTCTTACTACTAATAGCAGTATGTCCATTAGCTCTTGGATTTCCTACTAAAAAGCATTCTATATCTTCATCTTCATAAATTATCTTATCTTTATTATTCCCATATAAAATATTATTATTCTCTCTATCAAAACAAGTAGGACATATTCCTGAATCTGTGAAATCTACAAATGTTATTTTGTTTTCTTTAATCAGTTTTATTAATTCTTCTTTACTATATTTTTTTAAATCTTCCATATTATACCTCTAGCTAAATTATAACATAATTACACAAAAAAAGTATTTATAAATATAAATACTTTCTAGTGTTTTATTACTTCTTATCTCCTACATATTTTGCATTTCCAAATCCTAAGATTAATTGGAAAATGTTAGGTAAGAAGAATAATCCTACTGCAAAACCTGTTCCTTTACCAAATGCATTAGCTAAACCTTTTGAAAACTTGCAAGCACCAACAATTGAATAAATAAGTAAAACAAAAGCTAAAATTGCTGCAGATGTACTAACGTTATCGTTATTAGGTCCTACCATTGCTTGAAGAACAACGTAAAGAACTAATGGTATAAATGCCCATACCCAGAAATTAACTGATGAAATTTTGTATAACATATAAACGTTATAAATTGGAATTAAACTTTTCCATCCAGCTTCTCCTGCTTTAGTAAGCATTTTCCAAGTTGCGATTACTGTTAAAACATACCATACTAATGCAGCAATCATAATAGTCGCAAAAATTCCACCTAAAACTCCACCTGCTATAACTGTTTTTTCTTGTTCTGTTAAAGCTGTTAAGATCATACAAACACTCCTTTCTAACTTCATTATACAATATATTACAAAATATGCAATATTTTGTAATGATATTTGCTTTTTTTATTAAGTGTGTTATAATATTCTTCCCTTTGGAGGAGTTATTATGAAAAAGAACAGATTGTTAGTTACTAGTATTTCTAAAGACATGGGATTATATTCACCCACTAATAGTTATAGTGATGCAAATCGTATTCTTAATTGTGATTCTATTAATGATAGATTACATTTAAAAGCTAGTTTTAAGAGATATGGTGATAGAGTATATAACGTTTGGTATGAACCCCATAATTTTAGATTTTATGGTATGGAAGATATGACTATATATGATATTAATATAGATAATAATTCTTTTATAATTACTGAGATGAAGGATGAAAATGGAGAATCTTGTATTAAAAAGATTAAGTTTTTAGATTATAATAATACTAAATCTGTATCTGTAGAAAATATTTATATAGATAATCATGATAAAAATGAATATATATGTATTAAAAATAGTAATGGTAAATTATCTCTTAATACTAAAAACATAAATAATACTGTAGTTAGCCCTGATGAAGAGAAAGTTAAACAAATACTTAGAACTTTATTAGAGTCTGAAGAAGATGATATTAGAAATAGTTTTGATTTAATAAATGATAGTATTCCTAATTTCTTTAATGATATTAAATATGATTTTAGAGTATTAAACAATTTTAATGAATTATATGAAAAAGATAAAATATATGCAAAACCAATTATGAGAAATTTAATGAATAATAAAACAAGGATGAAATAAACATCCTTGTTTTTATTTTGTTTTGTGACTCATATGATAATCGTCTGGGTCTTTACCTATACCATCTATTACAAATCCTGCGTTTTCATAACATTTAATTCCTCTTTGATTAGTATTAAAAACGTTTAATTCTAATTGTTCATATCCTATAGAATATCCGTATTCTACCATTCTTTTCATACCTTCAGTACCATAATGTTTATTTTGTTTCTCTGGTGTTATAGATATTCCCAGTTCTCCTACCTTGTTTCCTTTATCTGTTATTTCTATATTACCTATAAATTCTCCTGTTTCTTTTTCTATCATTGAGTAGCACTTTCCATCTTTTTCTAAAATACTGTTAATCCATTCTATTTCTTCTTCATATGTATAAGTTTTAGCGTTTTTAACAATTGTACTCATAACATCAGGATCATTAATCATTTTTAAATAATCATCTACTAATTCTTTTGATAACTTGACATATATTATATTATCAGATTCAAATACTTTTTCTAAATTCCTCATATATCCTCCTCTTTATAAGAAGAAAACAGTTGTAAAACTGTTTCTAATTATAATTAATCATTTTTGTTCTAAAGGCATCTATTAAGTCATTATCTTCTTGTTGGTTAGTAGAACCTAACATATACCATTCATATATTTCTTGGTTAGTAGACATAATGTTTCTCATATATACGAATTTTTGATCTTTACTAACTGATGATGCTGCATCATAACTATAGAATCTATGTCTGTTTACTAATCCAAAGAAGAATGAAAGTTCATAATCTTGTAGTCTTTGTTCTTCTTCTACTCCAAGTAATCCTTCTAAGATGTATGATACAGTTCCTGTTCTATCAGTACCTATTCTACAATGATAATATATTTTTTTACCATCTACTATATCTTCCATTATAGTTTTAATAGTATTTCTTGTTTTATTATAATTAGATGTTTGATTTATATAGTCTAGTTGATAATGTACTGTTTCTAATTGTTTAAATTCTTCTGCTGGGAATGATGTTTCGCCAGAAGCTCTTTCACTGGCTTTTCTTAGATCAACTTCTTCATCTATACCAAATTTCTTTAATTTTGTTACATTTTCGCTATCATTCCATAGTTTTTCTCCTCTAAATAATTTACCATATTTTAGAGTACCTGTTCCTGATGAATTTGATACAGTCATACCACCTAAATCTCTGATGTTACGAACGCCATCAACATCTATAATTCTTCTATTTGCGATAGCTTTTACATATCCATGAATATTAGAATCATCTTTTGCTTCCCAATAGTATACTTTTCCTGGAATCATATTAGTAATAGTACCATCAGTAGATCTAGTATAATCTACTTCTGCACCTTTTTCTTTATCTTCGTTTGATAAATATACTTCTACCTCATCATTAACTCCAGTATCGAAAGCTGTTGGTTTATCACATAGTTCTGTTCCTGATGTATTACATGTATTTTCATTACACTTACAATTATAATTATTGAAATTTTCGCTCATGTTTGATTGGAAAGTACTTTCGTCGTTTTTCCAAGTTGCTATTTTATTATAATAAACTTTCATAACATCATTAGTAGGGTTAAATTCTACTATTTCATCTGATGCTTCAAAAGACCAGTGTGCATAATAAGTTGTTGCTCCTGCTGGTATTGTACTTGCACTTATCTTTTCTCCGCCATCTGCTTCTGTATACCATCCATCAAATGTATATACACCTCTTGTTGGCGTAGGAAGTTCTCCTATTTCGCTTCCTTCTTCTATAAATTTATTATTGTCATCTACTTCTCCACCATTTGGATCAAAAGTAATTTTATAACGATTTGCTAGTATTCTAATATATACAGTTTTATATGAATCTATTGTTTCATGTACTAATTCAGATTCAGGTTCTGTATCGAATATTTTACTTTCATCGTTTATAGCCGCTGTTTTTCCTTTAATTGTTCCATCAAAGTAACTAAACATTACAGCTGTTTCTACACCATAAGTTTTACCTTGGATAGTAGGTGTAGTTACATCAGATGATCCATCTTTTTCTCCAATAATTAGAGTTCCTGTTTCATTTTTAATTGCTGAATAATTAGGTGCTGTTATTGTTGCACTTGTTATAATCATTGTTCCAGAGTTTAAATTATGAACAGCTGCTCTTTGATTAGATAAACTACTTAAGATTGCATTTCCTGATATTTCAACTCTTCCACCATTATTGTATATTGCTTGTTTAGTACTAGTATTCGCTGTGGTAATTTGCCCACCAGTCATAATAAATGTACCTGTTGATTCAACATCAATAGCACCTTGATTTACATTAGTTGTTACAGTTCCGTTTGTCATTTTAGCAGTACCTTTTACCTTAATTACATTAGCTGTAGTAGCACTTAGTGTGTAATTTTGTAAATCAAATTCTATATTTCTGTTAGTTTCTACTGTTACTGTTTCACTTGTATCCTTTAATAATTTAACAGTTGTTTTTGTATTATCTGGGGCATCATTAATTGCAGCTTGTACTGATTTATAATTTTTTCCGTTCATGTAAGCTACTGCATCAGCAGCATCTTCCCATTTAGCATATACAGTTATATCTTCTATTATAGTTTCTGTTTCTTTTACTTCAGTGGTATATTCAGAATCTTTATACCATCCTTTAAAGTCATAACTATCTCTTTCAGGAGTTGGTAGAGTTCCTATTTTAGTACCATATTGTTTCTCTACTTGATCAATACTAGCTCCACCTTGAGTATCAAAAGTTATTTTTTTATTTGGTATTTCATTACTTAAATCTATTTTTGTTAAAGGTATTTCAATAACTGGTCTAACGGCATTCTTACTAGTTCCATCAACATTCATAATTTTGATTGCAACATTTTGATATCTATAGTATTCGTCATTTTCATCAGCTAACCATGTACCAGATCTTCCTAGTGTTGTAGAAACATATGTTGTGTTTTCTGAAATGAAGTAACAATCTTTTAGTGCATTATCTGCAGTTACATCTTCTTTGTTACATGCTACTTTTAAATCATCCATTGAAGGGAATCTTGCTGCTTTTTCACCGAATTTATTAGTATTAGACCATTGTGTAATTGTTGGTAATTGAGCATATGCATTATCGTGAACAAAGTTAGTTACTATTGCTTGACCATTTGTTCCTTCAAAGTTTGTATGAGAGATTAATGCTGCATTATCATCAATAGTTCTTAAATAATAGAATCTTTCAGTATCAGAATTAAATTCTCCATCACCATTAACATCACAATCAAAGGCGTCTCCTCCTTTGATGTTGTTTCCTTCTGTAGTGTTACCAAATATAATTCTATCACCTTGTTTAAATCCTGTTTTGTTACATCCTTGATTATCGTTTCTGTCACATATACTAGTATGTAATTCTTCTGCTCTTCTACAAATGTATGGTTGATCTTCTTTTTCTTCCCATTTAGCATATATTGTTGTTGTGCTTGTTATTGTTTCTGTATTGAAATTAAATTCTGTATTATAACCACTATCTTTATACCATCCCTTAAAGTCATAGTTGTCTTTTGTTGGATCATTTGGTTTTATTACTTTTCCTTCATATACTATAGTTTGATCATCTACGCTGCTTCCACCATCTGTATCAAATTCTACTTTATATACTTTTCTATCATATTTATAAACTATTTCTAAGCTTCCGTCTGCTTTGATATTCTTTGTTTGTGTTGCTGGTGTTTCAAATCCTGTATATTCTTTTACTGCTGGTGTTACAGGTTCTCCTGTTGTTCCTGTTTTATTTTCTGTTTCTACTGTTTCATATCCATCTAAAGTTAATTTTTGTTTTTGGTGGATTACTTTATAAGCTGTATCTGTTCTTGGTGTATATACTGGTTCTATTGTTAAGTCTCCACTTAATTCAAATGTATATGGATTATTTGTTTCATTATTATTCCACTTAGTAAATGTATATCCTTCTCTTGTTTGGGCTGTTAAAGTTATTTCTGTTCCATATGGATATTTTCCTGCTGGTTTTGTTGATGTTACAAATTCATTATCATTGAATGAGAAATCATATTTTTCTCTGTTGTATTCATATACTATTTCTAAACTTCCATCTGCTTTTATATTCTTAGTTTGTGTACTTGGTGAAATAAATCCTGTATATTCTTTTACTGCTGGTGTTACAGGCTCTCCTGTAGTACCAGTTTTATTTTCTGTCTCTTCTATATCATAACCATCTAATGATAGTTTTTGCTTTTTATGAATTACTTTGTATGCTGTGTTTGTACTTGGAATCCATTGAGCATATAAAGTTACTATTCCTGATTTAGCTAAATTAGTAACTGTTGCTTCATCAGCATATGGAGTTCCAGTACCATCTGCTTTAGTATTCCATCCATTAAATTCATATCCTACTAATTCAAATGAATTAGCTGATAATTTTTTGCTTTGATCATAAGTAAGTTCTTGGTTGCTCATTTCTCCAGTAGCATCTGCATTATTATTTTTATATTCTACTTGATAAGTATTTGCAGTATATACTGGTTCTATTGTTAAATTACTACTTAAAGTAAATGTATATGGATTATTTGTTTCGTTATTATTCCATTTAGTAAATGTATATCCTTCTCTTGATTTTGCTGCCAATGTTATTTCTGTACCATATGCATACTTGCCTGCTTCTTTTGACGAAATTACAAACTCATTATTGTTGAATGAAAAGTCATATTTTTCTCTATTATATTCATATACTATTTCTGTTGTTCCATCACCTTTTATTGTGGTTGTTTGTGTAGTTGGTGAAGTAAATCCTGTATATGATTTTACTGCTGGTGTTACAGGTTCTCCTGTTGTTCCAGTTTTATTTTCTGTTTCTGCTATATCATAACCATCTAATGATAGTTTTTGCTTTTTATGAATTACTTTATATGGAGTATCTGTTCTTGGTGTATATACTGGTGTTAAAGTTGTATTTTGTGATATATTGAATGTTCTTTCATAACTTTCTACATTATCACTCCATTTAAATGTATATCCTTCTCTTTCTACTGCTTTAATAGTTATTGTTGTTTCATATGGATAAGTTCCATTAGCAGTAGAACTAGAATCTATATAAGTTCTATCAGTAATTGCAAATGTATATGGTTGTCTTTCATAAGTATAAATTACTTCTGTTGATCCATCTGGTTTAATTTGTACGTTTTGAGTACTTGGAGATATAAAACCTGCTTTTGGTTTTAATTCTGGTGTAACATAATCATTTGTAGTTCCTGTTTTATCTTCTTTTACTTCATCATAACCATCAGTAAGTTTTAAATATCTATGTTTAACTTTATATGGTGTATTTGTACTTGGAGTAAAGTTTGCAGTATAAGTTAATGGTCCTGTTGTACCTTTATTGATTACCAAGTTCTTTTGAGGTGTTGTTACTCCACTTCCTGTCCATCCTATAAAATCAAATCCTTGTTTAGTTGGATTATTTAAAGTTATTTTATCTTCTACTGTATAAGTTGTAGGATTATCTGCTGATCCTCCATCTAAATTATAAGTTATACTATAATCTATTGTTTTAAATTTAGCTACTACTACAACATCTTTTGTAACAGTCTCAGTTGGAACATAATCACTACCATCTATTAATACCCATTTATCAAATTCATAACCTGCTTTAGGTGTTGGATCTTCTAAAGCTGGTGTTTCTTCACTATATGGCACTACTATTTGTTTTTCTTTTCCATCTACTATTGTAGTTATAACCATTTTGTCATATAAACTATAACCACTTTCTAATGATATATCGATCTTTATAGATGCAGCTTTAACTAATACAGGTATTGTTAACATTAATGTAAGTATTATAATGCCTGCTTTAGATACTTTTTTATTCTTTTCTTTTGTGCTTATTCCAATACATGTAGCAAGTCCTATCAAAGATATTATTAGCATTATAAAACTACCTGGTATATAATCTCCTGTCTTAGGATTAATACCAATAACATCATTTATAACGTTATTATCTTCATCTAAATAATTAATACTGAAATTAACTTTAGTTTTTTGTATTCTTTTATTTATATCAGTTATTTCTTTTTTATAGATTGCTTTTACATATAAATCAAATGTTTTTCCTGATTTAACATTATAATTTTCATGTTTATCATATTCATATGTAATATACTCATTACTATTATTATCAGTAATTGATTTAATATCGATGTCTTTAGTAGCAGTGTTTTTTATAGTTATTTTATATACTACATATCCATTTACTTTATGGAATGTAATATTATTGTTTATTTGATCACCATCAAAACCAGATATACCTCCGGTTACATCATCTGATTTTTCATCTAAAGTAACATCTGTTATCTTAAAAACTTTATTTTCTGCATTAGTATTAATGCACGCAAAAGAAGATACTATTGCCATCACAAAGAATAATAGTATTAATAAACTATTAAAAGAGACTATCTTCTTCATAATCTTACACCTCTACTATAATTAAGTGTATCACAAAAAAAACAACAAATTAATACCTTTTGTTGTGTTTTTCTGTAAACTTTACTATTTTTTATTAAAAAGTAATTATTTCCTCTAATATATTTTTAACTTCTTCTTTATAAACATCTACTCCTGGGTGGTTAAATGGATTAACTTCAAATAAATATCCTGAGAAAGCAGCACTTAGCATAAAGAAGTATATTAATGTGGAAAGTTCTCTTACAGATAATTCATCCATTGTTATTTCTAATATATTGGTATCTCCTTTAGAATGCGCATTTATAACAGAATCTAAAACCATATTATTAATAGAATTTATATCTAAAGATTTATAATTTATTATTTCACTATTTTTAAATCTAATAAATGTTTCAAATAATATTTTATTTCCTTGTTGTATAAATTGACCTAATGAATGCAAGTCTCTTGTATATAATGTAGACATAGGTAATATTCCTTTTCCATCTTTGCCTTCTGTTTCTGCAAATAATTGTTTTAACCATTCAGTAAAAGGTAACATATGTTCTTCATGTATACAATAATTCTCTACTACTTTATTATGTTTAAATAATAAATATCTAATTCCTGCATAATTAAATGCTTCATCTATTAAATTAGAACCTTCATAGTAACCATCTACTATTTCATATATATCAAAGTTGGTTGCTAAAGGAAGAAGATGTGCTGCTGTTAAAAACGAATATCTTCCTGCTATGTTTTGTGGAATATCAAATCTTTCAATACATGGTTCATTATCTAATTCATTCCCATCATCAGATGTTGTTATGACTACATGATCTTTTACTTTGTCTTCACCATATCTTTTCTTCAAATCATCTTTTAAGAAATTATATATCATCTTAGTTTCCATAGTTTTGCCAGTTTTACTAATAACATTTATACAATAATTTTTGTTTTCTAATTCAACTAATAAATCATTTAAAAACTTACTAGATAGTGTAGTTCCAACATATATAACTTCAAATGGATGAGGTTTAAAATATTTTTTAAATGTTTGACTAAAAGCATAACTACCAAGATATGATCCACCTACACCTACTACTACTAAACAATCAAAATTATTCTTTATATAATTAGCTGTATTATTTATCTTATCTATATTATTCTTACCAATATGTTTACTCCAACCAATCATTCTACTATTATTAAATTTCTCTATTACTTCTTCTTTTCTACTAACTAATTCTTTATATTCTTCTAATATGTTTTTATCAACATATGTTTCAAAATCAAATTTAATCATATTTATCCTCCTTTAATGTAATTTATCTTTTATATATCTTTTATATATTATAAATACTACAATAAGTATAAATATAAATAGTACTATTCTTATTACTAAGTTTGGCATTTCTATGAATGCTACTATGAGTTGGGAAAGGAGAAAACTAATCTCAATCATCCCTAATAGTTCTAAAAACTTATCATATGGCAATAAAAACTTTGTATCGTTTATCTTATCACTATTAGATTTTCTTAGTTTAATTTTATATATTAAATCATATAGAATTACGTATAGAGGTACACTAACAGCCATTAATCCACGTATTTTTTGTTGTGGTGAAATTTCGTTGAGATAAAATATTGTGATTAATAAAATTGCATAAAATACAGGAAGAATAAGAATTCCATTTATGTTTCCTACTGGAGAATACCAATTAAGCCAATAACTTTCTTTTTCTTTTGGAATCCATCCTTCATTAGTTGGTTCTACTACTTCAAAAATATAGTTAGTGGTTTTCAAGACATAATAATGCTTGTTTTCTTCTATTTCAGATCCGTTATAAGGTGTTTTTCTACCTTTCTTATCAAGAAAAACAAGTTTATTATGCTTGTCTCTACATAAATATAATACTTTTCTTTTTGGTTTTAAAATTATATTTAAAAAGAATAATACCCAAGATAACAAAAACATAAATAGAAATAATGTTCCAACTACAATTATAACTCCGTTTTTAAGTATACATTGATATAGGTCATTTAATGTTTTTACTTGAAAAATACCAGATAAAATTAAAAATACTATTCCAGCCATACCTAAAAATGTAATAATTAATAATCCACTTATTGGAAATTTTTTCTTTCTAATTTCTTTTCTTCTTTGTTTTAAATCCATATTTACACTCCCTATTGTAATTATAACACATTATAATAGAAAAAAGCATTTCCGGTTTTTCAAGAATATCTAAATAAGGCTCACTATTCTTTTAGGTATGAAAAAAAAGCCCGTAAAATAGAGCTTTTAACTACTTACCACAACATTGTTTGTACTTTTTTCCGCTTCCGCACGGACACGGATCATTTCTACCTATTTTTTTAACTCTTTTAGGTTTTTGTTTAGCGGGTTCTTTTCCACCTTCGTTTGTTATTTTATTTTTAGAAACTTCTTTTCTTTCTATGTTTTGTCTTATTTCTGCTTTTAGTAAGAATACTGATACATCTTGATCTATCTTTTGAAGCATTGAATCAAACATATCGAATCCTTCCATAGTGTATGCTCTTAATGGGTCTTCTTGTGCATATCCTCTTAAGTGAATTCCTTCTCTTAAGTGAGACATTGTATTAATATGTTCCATCCAATATTTATCTACTACTTGTAGTGTTATTGCTTTTTCAAACTCTTGTGATACTTCTTCTGGTATATCTTTAATTTTATCTTCATATTCTTTTGTTACTTGTTTTACTATTATATCTATTACTTCTTCTGGATTTAAACCTGATATTTTATTCTTCTTTATATCTTTATGTAATAGATTTTCATTAACAAATTCTACTATATCTTGATAATCTTCTTCTGTTAAATATCCTTCTGGTGGTAAGTGTGAATTTACTACATCTTCTATATGATGTCTGAAAGTAGCAAGTATCATTTCATGAATTGATTCATTATCTAGTATTTTATTTCTTTTATCATATATTATTTCTCTTTGATTATTCATTACATCATCATATTGTAGTAAGTTCTTTCTGATATCAAAGTTGTTTCCTTCAACTCTTTTTTGAGCTGTACCAATTGATTTAGTAAATGTTTTTGATCTTATAGCTTGATCTCCAAGACCCATACTTTGCATCATTGTTCCAATTCTATCTGAACCGAATCTTACCATTAAATCATCTTTCATAGATACAAAGAATTGTGTATATCCTGGATCTCCTTGACGTCCTGAACGTCCACGTAATTGGTTATCAATACGACGTGATTCATGACGTTCTGTACCAACTACACATAATCCACCTAAATCTCTGATTTCATCAGATAGTTTAATATCAGTTCCACGTCCAGCCATGTTTGTTGCGATAGTTACTGATTTTTTTGTACCTATCTTTGATATTATTTCTGCTTCTCTAGCATGGTTTTTAGCATTTAATACTTCATGTGGTATATGTGCTTGTTTTAATAACTTACTTATAAGTTCACTTGTTTCAATTGCAATTGTACCAATAAGTACTGGTTGTCCTTTATCATAACATTCTTTTACAAAGTTAATTATTGCTTTATATTTAGCTTCTTTAGTTGCATATACTAAGTCTGGTGCATCTATTCTTATTACTTCTTTATTAGTTGGGATTTCTATAACATACATATTATAGATGTTTCTAAACTCTTCTTCTTCTGTTTTAGCAGTACCTGTCATACCAGCTAGTTTCTTATACATTCTGAATAAGTTTTGGAATGTTATAGTAGCAAGAGTTTTAGTTTCTTCATTGATAGTTACTCCTTCTTTAGCTTCTAATGCTTGGTGTAATCCATCTGAGAAAGCTCTACCTTTCATTAAACGTCCAGTAAATTGATCTACTATTACTACTTGATCATCTTGTACTACATAGTCAACATCATTTTTCATTGAATAGTTTGCTCTTAATGCTTGGTTTATAAAATGTACTAATGTTGCATTGTTTATATCATATAAATTGTCTATATGGAAATGTTTTTCTGCTTTATCTACTCCACTTTCATTAAGTGAAACACTTTTACTTTTTTCATCATAAATAAAATCTTTTTCTGCTTTTAAGCTTTTAGCAAATCTATCTGCATCTATATAAAGATTAGCACTATTCATTTCTCCACCAGATATAATTAATGGAGTTCTAGCTTCATCGATTAAAACTGAGTCAACCTCATCAATAATGGCAAAGTTTAATGGTCTTTGTACCCTATCTTCTTTTCTAATAACCATATTATCTCTTAAGTAATCAAAACCTATTTCATTATTAGTTGAATATAAGATATCACAGTTATATACTTCTTGTTTTTCTGTTGGTGATAAATCTCTTGTATTAACTCCTACTGTTAATCCTAAAAATCTATAGATTTCTCCCATCCATTCAGCATCACGTCCAGCTAAGTATTCGTTAACTGTAATTACATGTACTCCATCTCCAGTTAAAGCATTTAAATAACCAGGAAGCACACAAGTTAAAGTTTTACCTTCACCAGTTTTCATTTCTGCTATATTACCATAGTGGATAGCAAGTCCACCAAGTATTTGAACATAGAAATGTTTTTCTCCGATAACTCTATATGCTGCTTCTCTAGCAGTAGCAAATGCCTCTACTAAGATATCTTCTAGAGTTTCTCCTTTTAATAATCTTTCTTTAAATTCATCAGTCTTATCTTGTAGTTGTGTATCTGAAAGTTTAGAATATTCTTCATCTAAAGCAACAATTTCATCGGCTTGTTTTCTAAACTTTTTTAATTCTTTATACTCATGATCTAACAATTTTTTTAATATACCCATTGTGTCATCTCCTCACCTATATATTTTACCAAAAAAAAAGAAAGATTTAAAGGTTATTCTTTCTTTTTATACTACTATTTTTATTCAGACTCAATTATTCCATAATGTTCGTCTTTTCTTTTGTATACTACAGCAGGTTTATTAGTTTCGCTATCTTTATACATATAAAATTGATGACCTAAAAGTTCCATTTGAATTATTGCTTCTTCTTCATTCATTGGTTTTACTTCTACTTTCTTTCTCTTAACTATTTTCTTTTCGTCTTCATCTTCTGGTTCAAAAGAAGCAAAATTGAAATCTTGACTTGTTTTAACATGTTTAGACATCATTTTTGTCTTATTCTTTCTTATTTGTCTTTCTAACTTATCAATAGTTTTATCAACAGCTGCATAGAAGTCTTCTTGTTGTTCTTCTGATCTTAAAATAAATGTTTTTAGTGGTATGGTAATTTCTACTCTTTGAGTATAATTCTTTACTTTTACTATGACATTAGCTCTTACGTTATCACTATTTTCTAGATATTTATCTAGTTTTTGTAATTTCTCTTTAACGTAGTCTTTCATAGCATCAGTAACTTTGATCTTATCCCCATGAATAATAATTTCCATAATATCATCTCCTTTGTACATATAGTATAGCACAAATCACTACTTAATGTCAGCAGTTTCTTTTACTAATTTAACATTTATTCCTTGATATCCTTTACCTGTTTCAACCAATTTAAACTCTACTAGCTGTCCCTCGGATAGTGTTTTATAGCCGTCTGCATCAATTGCTGAATAATGAACAAAGACATCCTCGTCTGTCTTATACTCTATAAAGCCATATCCTTTTTCGTTGTTGAACCATTTAACTCGTCCATATATCATACCTCTAACACCTCTCCTTCTACCTATCTGGTAAATCAATTCTAGCAAATCATATTTTCTTTAAATATAAATTCCATAATATGTATTCTTTTGGCATTTTTTGGTAATTATCTTTTTGTTTTCGACAAAATTCGACAAATCATCTTTATATTTTTCTTTTTAAAGAAATATTGTTTTTTAGACATTTTACAGTGTTATATTTTAGGTGAAATGTGGAGGTAGTATGAAAGCTTTATTTTTAGATAAAAGTATATTCTTTATTACTAAATACAAAAAGTATTCTAAAAAAGATATTGAAAAACTTAAATATGGATTAGAAGGTTTATATTTAACTATTACAAAGACTATTATTATTCTTATTTTATCTTTAATACTTGGAATATTTAAAGAAGTAATAATAGTACTTGTTCTATTTAATATTATTAGATATACAGGTTTTGGATTTCATGCAGAAAAGAGTTATCAATGTTTAATAACTTCAACGATATTATTTATATGTATACCTTTATTCTTTTTAAAAACTCCATTGTCTTTTAATATACAAATAATTATTTCTATAGTTTGTATTATTAGTTATTTATTGTTTGCGCCTGCGGATACTGTTAAAAGACCTCTTCCAAATAAAAAGAAAAGAATTATTAGAAAAATAGTAACAATTCTTATTGGGATAATCTACTTATTATTGATTATTATACTGCGTAATAATTATTTATCTGCTTTATTATTATCTAGTTTAGTTATTGAAGCTATTATAATTAATCCTATTACTTATAAAATATTTAAACAACCTTATAACAATTATAAAAATTTAAAACCGGCTTAAATACTATGGTATTTAGCAATATAAAACAAAGGAGGGATTTTAGTGAAAAAATTAGCTGGATTATTTGCTGCTGTTGCTATGTTAGCTACTGCTTCTGCAAGTTTAGGGTGCATGTGGTGGATTTTAGACGAACCAAAAGCCAACAATTTATTTAATGACTAAAAAACTAGAGACTTATTTCTCTAGTTTTAATATACTTATTTTTTGTATATAGTATTTATCGATTACTTCTTGCTTATCTTCTACCCAATTGTTTTTAGATAAAATCTTCTTTGCAAAGTATAATCCATTTCCACGCTCTTTTCCTTTAGAAGATACCCCTTTTTCATATCTTTTATTAAAGTCTTTTGTCTTTTTAAATGTATTAGAAAACACTATATTAACTCTATCTTTTAACTCATATATTTCTATTAATAAGCTTCGTTTTTTAGTTTCTCTTGCTGCTTCTATAGCGTTATCAAAATAAATACCTATTAACTTACATAAATCTCTCATCTGCTTTTCTGATAGTTTATTTAATACTGTTGTTTTCTTTATACTCACATCTACTGTAAGGTTAATTTTATTTTTTTGGGCAATTACTAATTTATAATACATTAAACCTTTTAAACCACCTTTTGGTAGTGTTTTAAGTTGGTTTACTACTCCGCCTTCTATATTTATATTATCTTCTAATATTTCATCTATTTTGTTTTTTGTTTTCTTTTCTTTAGTAATATCCCTTAAAACTGCTAACTGGTTTTTATATTCATGTCTATTTAATTGTTCTTTTTCAATCCAATCTTCAAAGTTCTGTATATAATTAAATAAATTATCGTAATCAGCACTTAGTTTTACAAACTTATTTTTATCTTTTAAAAAGATGTATGATATTATCAAAAAAATGGTTACTATTATTAAATTTGATATATAAATATCATCTTGTTTAAAATTTATATATAAATTATATGTAATACTTATGAAGATAACTAATGTCAAAGTTATAAAAGTTGCAACGGATTTTTCTTGTTTTTGAAAAATATTGTTATCTATTTTTCTTATTATTCCTATTTTTTTTAATATTTCATAAACCGCTATACTAATTAAGCAAATTATTATGTTTAATCCTATTCTAAATAACCATGAACTTCTTAATACTTCTACATCGAAAAACGGCAAAACTAGTAAACAACATATTATGTCTGCTACCATAGTTATTATCATAACAAAACAAGTTAATATTATTGTTTTTTCGACTGTGTTATTAAAAATAATCTTATATATTAATACATTGGTTAAAAATGCTATCATAGTGTACATCAATTGATATTCTACTTTATATATGAATAACGGCACAAATAACATTGGAAAACAAATCAAAATTTTATATAAACTTATCTTGTTATTACTATTATTTATATCTTTTATTATTATAAATCCTGTTACTGTTAGTGCAAATAGTCCTATAAACTTACTAAATACCTCTAACACGTTCCATCAACTCCTTCTTTTTATTTCTTGCGATTAGTATTGTTTCTATTTCATTTTTAAAATATATAATGTTTTCTTTTTGATTATATCTTTCTATTTGATTAAGATTTACTATTAAACTTCTATGACATTTAAAGAATCTAGTATCTAGTTTCTTTAATACTTCATTTAGACTTCCTTGTATATAGAATTTACCATGATCTGTTTGTATTAAACATCTCTTACTATCTGGTTCTTTTTCTATAAAGATAATACTTTTAAATTCTATATTATATGCAGTGTTTTTATAAGTATATTTTAAACTTTTATATTTCTTATCATAGTTCTTCATACATATAGAGAATGCATCTTTTAGTTTTTCTTCTGAGTTATCTAATTTATTTATAAAGTCTACTAACATTAATCTTTTACCTAGAGCTTCATATTTATATTCTGGATATGAAGTGATCATTATAATCATAGATGACCAGTCATCATATTCTTCTCTTATTAATCTAGCAGCATCCAATCCAGAACCATTTTTAGTTACTATATCTAGTAAATATATTTTAAAACCTATTTCTTTTTTAGCGATTGTCTCCCATGCTTTACCATAATCTTTAAATATATAACATTTATAATCTATATCATAATTCATCATGAATTTATCTATTTCTTTCTTATATTTGTTAGCTAATTCTTTTACGTCTTCACATACTATAAAATTTATCATAATCTCACCTGCACCGATTATAATTTTACCATAATTTTCCATTTTATGATATAAAAAAAATACTATTTTTTAGTATTTTTTTTGCGTCTTATTGGTAATATTTTTCTTCTTATTTTTTTAGTATGTTCTGGTGTTTTATCTGAGATTATTGTAGTGTGTAGAACAAACCATAATACTATTATAAATATTATTATATATATTATTGTTCCAAGAGTTTGATCTTGTAATGTATAGAAGATAGACGCTAAAGCGAATAGTATATTTATTGCATATATTATTAGTACTGTTGTTCTTTGAGAGAAGTTCATTCCTAATAACTGATGATGTAAGTGTTTTCTATCTGCTTTGAATGGATCTTGTCCTTTGAGTAATCTTCTTATAATTGCAAATAATGTATCTAATATTGGGATTCCTAATATCATTACTGGTACAAAGAATGAAGTTAAAGCTGCACCTTTGAATTCTAGTAATGTGATTACTGAGATTATAAATCCTAGGAATGTAGCACAATCTCCAGCAAATATTTTAGCTGGATAGAAGTTATGTAATAAGAACCCTAGAGTTGAACCTAACATTATAAATGTTAGTATCATAACTAGACTTCCAGATCTTCCTTGGCAAAAACCTATAACTCCTATTGTTAAGAAGAATATTGAACATACTCCTCCAGATAGTCCATCTAATCCATCTATTAAGTTTATTATATTAGTACAAGCTACTATAAACATTAGTGTAATTAATGGGGATATGCTTCCAAAATCTATAGAAAATCCAAATAGTGTTATATTATTTAGAAGTATTCCTCCATAAAATACTATTACTGCAGCTGCGGCTAGATGTCCTAGCATTTTCTGATATGCTTTTATTGGTTTAATATCATCTATTATTCCAGTAAGTATTATTATAAAACTACCTATTAATATAGAGTTCATTCTTACACTTTGTTCCCCAAAGAACATAAATCCTACTAAGAAAGCTAAGAATATTCCTACTCCTCCTAGTAATGGAGTTGTTTTAGTATGTATATGTCTACTGTTTTCTTTTTTTCTTGGTACATCTAGTGCCCCTACATGAATAGCAACTCTTTTCATTAATGGCATAATTAGTGCTGAAACTAAGAATGTTACTAATACTATTTTACTAGCATCTAATATTTGTTCTTTCATTATTTTCACTTCCTAATAAAATTATATCAAAATGTATAAAAAAAACCAATTAATATTGGTCCTTTTCTAATAATTTAATATCATCAAGTAATACTCCTGTACCTTCTACTACACATGTTAATGGGGAATCAGCTATTAATACAGGTACTTTTAATTCTTGTTCAAAAAGTTCTGTAAGTCCTTTTAACATAGCTCCTCCACCAGTTAATACAATACCTTTATCCACAATATCTCCTGATAATTCTGGAGGTGTTTGTTCTAAAACGTTTGTAGTCGCTTTTATTATTTTAAAAATACTTTCATGAAGTGCTTCTTCTGTTTCTTGTCTTGTTATTTCTATAGTATGAGGAAGTCCTGTTATTAAGTTTCTTCCTTTAATCTCCATTTTTTCTTTTTTATCTGGTTTATATATATTAGCAAAATTTATTTTAATATCTTCAGCTGTTCTTTCTCCTATTAATAGCTTATATTTTTCTTTTATATATTTAATTATATCTTGATCAAATACATTACCTGCTATTCTTATAGATGTAGAAGTTACTATATCATTTAAAGAAAGTATTGCTATATCTGTAGTTCCTCCACCAATATCTATTACCATATTAGCAGTAGGTTTAGATATATCCATACCTGCTCCTATAGCTGCTACTTTAGGTTCTTCTTCTATATATACTTTTCTTCCTCCTGTTCTTTCTGCTGCTTCTTTAATAGCATTTTTTTCAACAGGTGTAATATTAGTAGGACAACATATTAATATTCTAGGTCTAGAAAATAAATTCTTTGCTTTAATTTTTTTAATAAAACTGTTTAGCATTATCTCAGTAATCTCAAAATCAGCAATTACTCCATCTTTCATAGGCTTAATTGCTTTTACTTTACCTGGCGTTCTCCCTAACATTTCATTAGCTTCACTACCTACTGCTATAACATTTTTAGTATCAGTATCAATAGCTACTATACTAGGTTCATTTAATACTATTCCTTGTCCTTTTATATAGATTAAAACATTTGCTGTACCTAAATCAATTCCTATATCTTTTGCTAACATATTTTGTTCACTTCCTTTTGTCACTATTATTTTATCACACTTTTTTATATTTATAATACAATATATTAAATTTTATTTTATTTATGAAAAAAAGAGTAATTTACTCTTTTGAATCATCTGTTTTTAGTTCTTTATTTAGATATAAACTTGGATTTACTACTTGTCCATTTACATAGAATTCAAAGTGTAAGTGATTACCCATATCTTTATCTAATTCATTTGTTCCGCTTTTTCCTATTACTTGTCCTTGTGTTACTGTATCTCCTTTTTTTACTGTTGTCTCTGATAAGCTTTGATATATAGAAATATACTCATTATCATGTTTAATTTCTACTATTTTACCTAATGTTTCATCTTCTTTAACATCTGTTACTGTACCATCTAATACAGATACAACATCAAATGTATTTTTACTAGTGAAATCTATACCAGAGTTTTGCATATAAGTATCATTATGATAAATAATAGATTTTTCTTGATCTTTAGCATTTCCTTTATAATCATAAAAGTTTTTACCTATAGTTACATTTGGATCTGTATATGGATTTATTACTTTTCTACTAGTATTAATAACAGCAATATCTGGTTCTAATATTATACTAGATACATATGTAGAATAATCTTCATCACTACTACTTAAAGAAGAAGTAATGGCAGTTAGAAAGAATACTCCTGCAATCATAATCATTATTAAACTAGGTAACACATAAGACTTTAATTTCTTTTTTTTCATTTTCTTCACCTCATTATAAGTTTTAACCAAAAAAAAAGAATTATACTTCTTTTAGAAAATTTTTGATACTTCAAATAAATCCATTATAAAGTTTGTTATTAAATAAACCATTGAAATACCAAGTAAGAAGTAGAATACTTTAGCTTGTATTACTTTATTCTTTTTAAATATTTTATTTATATTAACAGAATCCATTGCCCATACTACTAATAAAGTTATTAATATATATAAAAGAAATTTACCTAACATTATTTATTCTCCTCATAATTAGTTATTTTATTTATTCTATTAATATGTTTGTCTAAATTAGAAAATGGTGTATTAATAAATGTTTTTACTATTTCTAAAGCATCTTCATTAGTAGTTTTTTCTCCAAAAGCTACTATATTAGAATTATTATCTTCTCTTGTATATTTTGCTTCTTCTATATTAGATACTTTAGCACATCTAACTCCTTTAACTTTATTACAAGCAATAGATATACCAATACCTGAACCACATATAGCAATACCATAATCTATATCTTTATTTACTATGCTTTCTCCTAATTTAAAAGCATAATCTGGATAATCAACAGAATCTTCAGTATCTGTTCCATAATTAATTACTTCATATCCTAGTTTAGTTAATTCTTCTTTTAAATAATTTTTTAAATTTAAACCTCTATGATCATTAGCTATTCCTATTTTCATATTATTCTCCTTTACTTATATATTTATAATAACATGTTTTTATAAAAATAAAAACTGCTTTTTTAAGCAGCTTTTTTCTTGTCAAATCCGTATTTTTTATTGAATTTATCAACACGTCCTGCACGAGACGCTCTACTTTGTTGCCCAGTATAGAATGGATGACATTTAGAACAAACTTCTACAGTCATTTCATCTTTTACTGATTTACAAGTAAATGTTTCTCCACATGCACATGTAACCTTACAATCTTTCATTTCTGGATGTATATCCTTTTTCATACTATCTCTCCTTCCGCCATGACTAATTTGTCATAGTAATTCGATTCGCTTTATTAGTATAGCAACTTTTTCTTTATTTTTCAAGTTTTTTTAATAATTTTAATTCTATTAGTTTATATCCTTCAATATTTGGATAATTATTATTAGGATTATTTAAATAATATTTATTATTATTTTGTAATTTTTTTGAATATATAAATACTACTTTTTTGTTTTTATATAAATTATTTAATTCTTTTATACCTTTTACTAAATATATATCATCATAGTCTTTATAATAATAACCTATTACATATATAGTTCCTTTATAATATTTAGATATTTCTTTTAATAGTTTATTTATATCTATATTTATTTCATTTATTATTTTATTTAATTTATAATCATTTATATTATTTATACTTAATTTATACTTTAGATCATTTAGTCCTATAGATAGTGTTAATACTTCTGTTTCACTTAGTATTCCTTTTATATTATTTTTGTTTAATAATATATTAGTATATAAAGTATTTATAGACATGTCTTTGTTAGATAGATTTGTATAATTATTTAGTGTTTTCTTATTACTTAGATGTTTTTTTAATAGTTTACTATAACCATTTATTTGTCCATATGAGTCTATTCCTTTTGAATAGCCATCTCCTATAGATGTGTAACATGTATTTTTATTCTTTATATTAGATATTAATAGTACTGGAATAATTATTAATAGTAGAAGTATTATTTTTTTCATTTTACCTCCAAAAAAAAGAAATATATTTAATTATATTTCTTTTAATGTTAATTTAGCACCTACATTGTTTAGTTTTTCTACTATTTGTTCATATCCTCTTAGGATATGTTCTACATTTGTAATTGTTGTTTTCCCTTTAGCAGCTAGACCTGCGGCAACCATTGCGGCACCAGCACGTAAGTCTGTTGCGACTACTGTTCTTCCTTTTAATTGTCTTGGTCCAATTATAGTAGCAGTTTGATTTTTAACTGTTATATCTGCACCTAAGTTATTTAAATATGGAACGTGCATGAATCTGTTTTCCCAGATTGTTTCTAGTACTTTAGATTTACCTTCACTTTGAGTTAATAATACTGTGAAAGGTTGTTGTAAGTCTGTTGGGAAACCTGGATATACAGCTGTTTTTATGTTTGTAGCATTATATTTTTCTGGTTTAGATACTTCCATATAGTCTCTTCCTATATTTAGTTCTACTCCCATTTCTTCTAGTTTAGATATTAATGAGTCTAAATGTTCTGGAATTATATTATCTATTTTTAATTTCTTTCCACATAAAGCTCCCATTATTATATAACTTCCTGCTTCTATTCTATCTGGTATTACTTCATGGAAACAACTATGTAGTTCTTCTACTCCTTTTATTTTAATAGTAGAAGTTCCTGCTCCTGTAATTCTTGCTCCCATATTATTTAAGAATGTTGCGATATTTACTATTTCTGGTTCTTTAGCAGCATTATCTATGATTGTTGTACCAGTTGCTTTAACAGCTGCTAACATAATATTTATAGTTGCTCCTACTGAAGCAAAATCTAAGTAAATATTTGCTCCTTTTAATTCTTCTGCTTCTACTATATATTTGTTTTTATCATTAGTAACTTTAGCTCCTAATGCTTCAAATCCTTTTAAATGCAAGTCTATTGGTCTAGCACCTATAGAACATCCTCCTGGGAAATGCATTTCTGCTCTTTTATATTTTCCTAGTAACGCACCCATAAAGTAATAAGATGCTCTTAGTTTTCTAGAATGCTCTTCACTTATTTCTTTATTTACCATGTCTGTTGGATCTATTATTATACTTTCGCTTGCTCTTTTTGTTGTAACATTTAATTCCTCTAAAATATCACATAATGCATCAGTATCTGTAATTTCTGGAACATTACAAATAGTAGCAGTTTCGTCTGTAAGAATAGCTGCAGGTATTAAAGCAACTGTTGCATTCTTAGCTCCACTTACTCTAATAGTACCAGTTAATTCTTTTTGTCCCTCTATTTCTATTATTTTCATGTACTACTCCTCTTTCCTGTCTCTATATTTTATAACTTAGTGTTATATAGTGTTACTATTTCATCAATTCGTCTCTTCATAGCAGCTTCTCCGCTTTTAATTATTTTTCTTGGATCATATACTTCACTATCTTCATTTAATTTTTCTCTAACTGCTTTAGACCATACTGATTGTAGATCAGTATTAACGTTTATTTTAGAAATACCACACTCTATAGCTTTAGTAATCTTTTCATTAGGAATACCTGTTCCACCATGTAATACTAATGGTATAGGTAATAAATCATTTATCTTTTTCATAGTTTCAAAGTCTAGATTAGCTTCTCCTTTATAGAAACCATGAACACTTCCTAAAGCTGGTGCAATAGCATCTATATTAGCATTTTCATATAACTTAACACATTCTTCAGGTTTAGCATTAGTATCTTTAATATCATCACTACTAACATTTTCTTCTATATGTCCTATTTCTGCTTCTACACTTACTCCTCTTTCATGAGCATAATCTACTACTTCTTTAGTAATTTTAATATTTTTATCTATAGGATGTTTAGAAGCATCAATCATTACTGAACTAAAGCCAGCATCGATTGCTTTTTTGCATGCTTCAAAACTACTTCCATGATCTAGGTGTAAGCATACTGGTATCTTTATATCTAAATCTGTCATTAATCCTTTTACCATATTAGTAACAGTAACATATCCTCCCATATATTTAGCAGCACCTTCACTAACTCCTAAAATAACAGGAATATTTAACTTCTCACATTCTTCTAATATAAACTTAGTCCACTCTAAATTATTTATATTAAAATGTGGTACTGCATAATGTTCCTTTTTTGCTTTTAAAAGCATATCATTAAAATCTACTAACACATCTATCACCTATTATAATTATAAGAAATTAAACAATTATAGTCAATAATTATAGTAAGTATTTTATACCTAAAACTAATAATATAAGCATTCCTAAATAAATAGCTTTTGTTCCAAATGTTTTACTTATTTTTTTACCTAGTATCAAACCTATGAAAGTGAATATGAAACTAGTTATAGAAAATATAATACTAGGTATTATTATGTTTTTATTTGTAAGAGAAAGGCCTATTCCTACAGTAAAGCTATCTATACTTACTGTAAAAGCAAATACTATTATAGAAATTATATTAGTAATTGTTATTTTGTTTTCTTCGTCTTTAGACAAAAACATTTCTACAGCTAATATTATAAAGATTATTCCTACTACTATATTTGCTTTAGATATTAACTTAGATAATGGTTCTCCAATAGTTGAACCTGTTATTGGCATGAAAAAATGAAATAATCCTACTACTAGACTTAATAGTATTATCTTATTTTTAGATATTTTATTAGTACCATAAGCTAAAGACAAAGAAAAGGCATCCATACTTAATCCAATAGCCATAAAAAAATATATAAGTATCAAACTATCACCTTATATATTTTACTATTAAAAATATTTATCTATTACTTCTTTTATATATGAAGAATATTCTATATCACTAGTATCTTGTTTATCTGCTTCTAATAAACATAATGGCGGAAATAATACACACCAGAAGTTTTTACCTAAACCATCTCCTAGAGTAACTACTAATGATTCATAATCTCCTTCTTTATAAACTGTTCCTTTATATTCTTTTTCTGGAAAGTAATTCATTCCATAATTAATATCATATTTTTTATTATAATTATTCTTTATTAAAGTTTCTTCTACTACATGTTTTATTTCTGGTATACTTTTCTTTATATTTTCTCTACTATTATCTAAATTATTAGAGTATTCTAGTTTAGATATATTATTTCTTAAGTTATTTACTACTTCTTTTTTAATATATTGGTCTTTTTTACTATTACTATCCGCAATTACTCTAAATCTTATAGATTTCTTTGGTATTATTACCTTTTCTTGTTTTGTTAGAGATAGGATTGTTATTATAATAGCTAGTATTATTACTGTTTTTTTCATTAAAAAACCTCACTTTCAATTATATAGTGAAGTTTATTATCTTTTTTTATTCAATATTTTTAAATATAAATATCATTCTATCTCTTTGGGATAGATCTTTTTTAGTTTCTATTTTTATATTATCTAAATACTCATTTATTAGATTAATTATATCCTCTTTTTGATCTGCTCCTATTTCAAAAGCAATTATACATTTATCTTTCATATGAGGTTTTATATTCTTTAATATTTCTTTATAACAATCTAATCCATCATCACCTGCATATAGGGCTAGATGTGGTTCATTTTCTTTTACTAT
>JAFWNS010000043.1 GCA_017510225.1 Bacilli bacterium | reverse complement strand
CATGAGATTAGAACACCTTTAAATGCGATAGTTGGTTTTAGTGATTGTATTACAGAAGCTAAAACTTTAGATGAAGCTAAGGATAATGCTAAAGATATTGTTAATGCTTCAACTACATTACTTGAAATAGTTAATGGTATTTTGGATATTTCTAAGATAGAAGCAGGAAAATTAGAAATAGTTAATTCTAATTATGATGCTAAAGAATTATTTGAAGAACTAGCTAAATTAATTAGACCTAAAATGGATGAAAAAGCATTAGATTTTAAGTATTATATTGCACCAGATTTACCTCCTGTATTATATGGGGATCATGCTAGTATAAAGAAGGTAGTTACTAATTTATTAAGTAATGCTTATAAGTATACCGATAAAGGTTATGTTAATTATGAAGTTAATTGTATTAGAAGTAAAGACGCTTGTAAATTGATTATTTCAGTAGAAGATACTGGTCGTGGTATAAAGAAAGATAGTGTGGATAGTCTATTTACTAAGTTCCAAAGATTAGAAGAAGACAGGAATACTACTATAGAAGGAACAGGTTTAGGACTTGCTATTACTAAACAATTAGTTGAACTTATGGGTGGTAAAATAATAGTTCATACTGTTTATGGAGAAGGTAGTAAATTTACTATTATGTTGAATCAAAGAATAGAAAAAGAAGAAGTTATAGAAGAAAAGCCTAAAGTAGATAGTGAGAATTTAGATTTAAGTGGTAGAAAAATATTATTAGTAGATGATAATAATTTGAATTTAAAAGTTGCCAATAAATTATTAGAAAAATATGGAGCTACTGATATAGATTGTGTTGAGAGTGGATTTGAATGCTTAGATAAAATAAATGCTGGTAATAAGTATGATGTTATATTACTTGATGATATGATGCCTAAAATGAGTGGTATTGAAACTTTGGAAAAGTTAAAGGAAATTGAAGGTTTTAATATTCCTGTGGTTGCATTGACTGCTAATGCTATTACTGGTATGAGAGAAAAATATTTAGCTAAAGGTTTTGATGATTATTTACCAAAACCAATTGAAAGAAAAGATCTTATTACTGTTATGAATAATGTATTAGGAAATGAAATAGTTAAAGAAGAACCTAAAGAAGAAAAATTCTTAATACAAGAAGTTGATTCTGAAGTAGAAGGAGAATCCAAAGAAGATAGTAGTTTTGATGGAGAGAAGTATCTAAGAGATAATGGTGTAGATATGGATAATGCATTAGAATTACTTGGTGATATGGAAATGTATAATGATACGTTGGATGACTATTTAAGTGAAATAGATTCTAAGTTAGAAGAGTTAAAGAAATATAAAGAAGAGAATAATATGAAAGAATATAGTGTATTAGTACATTCTATGAAGAGTGATGCTAAATACTTAGGATTTATGGATTTTGCTGATATTGCATATCAACACGAATTAAAGAGTAAAGATAATGATAGTAATTTTGTTAATGATAATTTTGAAAAATTAGAAGAAGAATTAACTAAAGTAATTAATATTGCTAAAGATTATAAGAAACAAGCATAGTTTTATGCTTGTTTTTATTTATAAGTAATATTTTTTATATTTATAGAGGTAATAATATAAACAATAAAGAAGTAAAAAATAGTAAAGTATTGAAAAAATAAATAAATATTAACCAGGTATTATGTTATAATTATAGTGTAATATTATAGGAGGTATATTTATGGATTATAGTAATACTACTACAAATACTAGTAATAAATCTAATAGATATAAAATTCAACAGATAAAAAAGTATGAAAGATTAATAGATGATCAAGAGAAAAAAACACGTAAAGAATTTAAGGGTATTGGTAAGGCAGTAGTTGCTGCTGGTGTTGGACTTTTATTTGTAGCAGCAATAGATGTTGCACCACTTGTACTTCCTGCTATGATAGCAGGTGGTGGAGGTATTGCCTATAAAGTTGGTAAAGCATTACAAGGATTAAAGAAAAAAGCAAACTTAGAGGAAAAACTTGATGAACTATTTGAACAAATGGGTCATTCAAGAGGAGGATATTAATGGAGTTAGAGGTAAAAGATAGTGTGGTATTAGATAATGGAAATGAATATGTTATTTCTGGTAAAACAGAATATGAAGGACAAACATATTATTTTCTAATTAGTTTACTTGATGAAAGTGATATTAAATTTTGTTATAGAGAAGAAGATGAATTAGTAGAAGTTATGGATAAAGATTTTGTTAATAAGTTATTAGTATCATTCTATAAATCTTATAAAGAAGATGATGATGAATAAAAAACGTCAAATATGACGTTTTTTATAGATTAAGTAAATATATAGATAGAGATAATATAGTTGCAAATATAGATAGAAGTAAATAAGGAATTAAGTACTTATTACTTTTTTTGTTTAGTAGTTTTGTTTCTTTTCTTAAGAATAGTAAAGATATAAATGTTCCTAAGCATGAGATAAATCCTAAGAAATTATTTTTAAATATAAAGAATACTAATTGAAAACTTTGATTAAATATATAATTTATAATTAGAGTATTTTTATATTTTTTAGGTATATCCTTACTATTATATTTTGTAATTACTTGGTAAGTACTTATAGTAATAAATATATATGTAAGACTCCAAGCTATTATATAGAATATATTTGGTGGAGCAAAAAATGGTAGAGTTAGAGTTTTATAATAATTGTAATCTACTGGAAGTAGAGAAGATAAAAACCAAGGTAATAATAAACCTATAAATAATAATATTTTTTTCATAATAACACCTCTTTCTTTATTTTATGTTTTAGGGTATAATAATATTAGTATTTTAGGAGGAAATTTAATGAATACAGATTTATTGGATGATAAAAATATAATGACAATGAAATTACTTCATTATTTTATTACAGAGAAGAATTATAATCCTATTATTTTGCAAGGTGTAGATAATGAGATTTGGTTAGAGAATTTAAATGAAGATTATAAAGTGGTAAGAATTGTATCTAATTATATACATAATGATGAACAATTTAATTTTGATGTGTTTAAAACTAAAAGAATTATGAAAAAGATAAAGAAAAAGACTTTATCTTTAAGTATGAATTCTTTAAGTATATTTTTAGATTTAGGAGAGAATGTTTCTAATAAAGATGTATCTAATTTTAATTATATAAAAGTAGAAAGTGAAAATGATTTAGATAATAGTGATTTAATTAAGAAGTCTTTTCCTGATTTAGTTAAGAAGTTAACTTATAATGAAGAGGGATTAGAATTGTTTTCTAGAATTACTAATGATATAAATGAACATAATAGAAAAGATGCAGAAAAGGTTAATAAGGTATTTAAAGAGAAGTTACCTATTGTTACTTATATACTTATTGGTATAAATGTTTTATGTTTTGTAATACCTTATATTTTAGGTATTTATCCTAGTATTGTAGATAGTTTTTGTGTACATGGAGATAGTATTAGAGCAGGAGAATATTATCGTTTAATTACTGGTATTTTCTTACATGGAGGAGTACTTCATTTACTATTTAACTGTTATGCTTTATTTGTACTTGGAAGTCAGATAGAAAATTTTTATGGTAAGTTAAAATATATTATTATTTATTTGTTTGCGGGATTAATGGGTTCTCTTTTATCTATGACATTTAATGATTCTGGTTCTATTGGGGCTAGTGGTGCTATATTTGGACTTATGGGTTCTTTAGTATATTTTGGATATCATTATAGAGTTTATCTAGGTAATGTTGTTAAGAGTCAAATACTACCATTAATAGTGTTAAATTTGGCTTTAGGTTTTATGCTTACAGGTATAGATAATTTTGCTCATATAGGTGGTCTTATTGGAGGTAGTATTATTTCTGTAGGATTAGGTGTAGATGGTAAAAGTAGTACTTTTGAAAGAGTAAATGGATTTATAATATCAGCTATATTTTTAGCTTTTGCTATATATATGGCATTTGTATTTAAAATGGTTTAATTATTGTAATTATTATAAAATTTTGTTAGAATTATAATATGTGAATTGTAGTGAGGTGATACAATGACTGATAAGACTAGTTTATTTGATTTAGAGAAAATTGATTCTGGAGTTATTAAGGCTATTTTAAATGATGTTTATGATGCTTTAGAAGAGCGAGGTTATAATCCTATTAATCAAATAGTTGGTTATCTTATTAGTGGAGATCCTGGATATATTTCTAGTTATAAAGATGCTAGAAATAAGATTCAAGAAGTGGATAGAGCTAAGATAATAGAAGTTCTTTTAAAGGAATTTCAAAAGAAGGATTAATGAGATACTTAGGACTTGATTTAGGTAGTAGAACTTTAGGTATATCTATTAGTGATAAGACTGGTTTAATTGCGTCTAGTTATAAAACTATTAATCATAATGAAGAATATAATAGATTAGTTAATGATGTAGTTAATATAGTTAATGATGAAAATATAGATGCTATAGTATTAGGGTTTCCTAAGAATATGAATAATACTATTGGGCCTAAAGGTGAACTTAGTAAAAGTTTTAAAGAAAAGTTAGAATCTAAGTTATCTATTCCAATATTTTTAGAAGATGAAAGATTATCTACTAAAAGTGCTACTGATATTTTAATTAGTGGCAATGTATCACGTAAAAATAGAAAAAAAGTAGTTGATAGTGTTGCGGCTACTATAATATTACAATCATATTTAGATAAGGAGAATAGAAAATGAAAAAGAATACATTTACAATGATAGATGATAAAGGAAAAGAAACAGTTTATGATGTTTTATTTACTTTTGATAGTGATGAAACTAAAAAGAGTTATATAGTATATACAGATAATACTAAAGATGAAGAAGGTAATATACAAGTTTATGCTTCAATTTATGATCCTGAGAATCCTAATAGTAAATTTGAAGCTATTACTACAGAAAAAGAATGGAAAGTTATTGAGACAATCTTGGAGACATTACAAGAAGAAGTACAAAAACAATCTACATCTAATAATGAAGAATAACTCTTTGTTTTTTTCTGGAGGTTAATTATGGCAGTAAAAAAGAAACTTAAATTTAAATATAAATCTTTTGCCGCAATACTTATAGTATTGGGGAGTTTTTTGTTGCTACTTGCTGGTATTTATAGTTTTGTAGGTAGACCAATGGATCCTTCAGATAAAAATGATATTATAATAGTTATTCCTAAAGGTTCTGGTGTATCTGATATTGCAGATACTCTAAAGAGAAAAAAATTAATTAGAAGTAAATTTTTATTTCATGTTGCTGCTACTTGTACTGGAAGAAGAAGTTTAAAAGCTTCTAAATATGTATTAAATAGAAGTATGTCTATGAATAAAATAATAGATATATTACATGATGGAAATCATTATAATCCAGATCATATTAGAATAACCTTTAAAGAAGGCTTAAGGGTAACCGATTATGCTAGAAAGATTGCGGCTCATACTACTAATACATATGAAGATGTTATTAGTGTACTTAATGATAAAACTTATACTAAAGAATTAATAAATAAATATTGGTTCTTAGATGATAGTATTTTAAATAATGATATTTATTATCCATTAGAAGGATACTTATTCCCAGATACATATGAATTTAAGAGTAGTAAGATTTCTGTAAAAGAAATTATAGAAAAAATGCTAAATGAAACAAATAGAAAACTTACTCCTTATAAGAGTACTTTAGGTAATAGAGTACATCATTATATTACTATGGCTTCTATTGTAGAATTAGAAGGTACTAATACTACTAATAGGAAGATGATTGTAGGTATATTTAATAATAGATTAAAGAAAAATATGAATTTAGGTAGTGATGTTACTACTTACTATGCATTACAATATCCTATGACTAGTGATTTAACTGCTAAACAATTTGAAACAGTTAATCCATATAATACTAGAAGTAAAACTATGAATGGAAAAATGCCAGTTGGACCTATATGTAATCCAGGTATATCTAGTATTAAAGCTAGTTTAAATCCAACAGCTAATGATTATCTATTCTTTGTTGCGGATAAACATGGAAAAATATATTATACAAAAACTATGGCTGAACATGATAAGAAAGTAAAAGAACTTAAAGAAAAGGGTGATTGGATATGGTAGAAAAGTATTCGATGGTTAAAAAAATAAGAGAAGATGCTTTAAATAATAAAGTGCCTATTATTATGGATGATGGAATTAATTTTATAACTAATTATATAATAAAAAAACAAGTTAAAAATATATTAGAAATAGGTACTGCAGTAGGGTATTCTGCTATTATGATGTGTCTTTGTAGTCCTAATGTTAAAGTTACTACTATAGAGAGGGATGAAAAAAGATATTTAGAAGCTTTAAATAATATTAAGAAATTAAATTTAGAAGATAGAATTACATTGATTTATAATGATGCTGCTAATGTTAAATTAGAAGATAATTATGATTTAATATTTATAGATGCAGCTAAAGCTCAAAATATGAAATTCTTTAAAATGTTTGAGAAAAACTTAAATGATGGAGGAGCTATTATTACTGATAATTTAAACTTTCATGGATTAGTATTTAAAGATGAAGAAGATATTAAGAATAGAAATGTTAGAGCGTTAGTTAGAAAAATTAAAGAATATAAAGAGTTTTTAAAGAAAAATAAAAATTTTTATACAGAGTTTTATGATCTAGGTGATGGTATTTCTGTAAGTATAAAAGGATAGTTTTACTATCTTTTTTTTATTAATTATTGTATAATACGACTGAGGTGTTGCATGAAACTAATTACTGAGTTAAATAAGAAAAATATTAATGATTATGTTGACTATATAGATGGAGTTGTTATAGGACTTCATAGTTTTTCTGTGTTTAACAATGTAGTTTATGATGTAGATGAAATAAAAGAATTATCTAATAAGTATAAAGACTTAGAAATGTTTATAAAAATAGATAAAAATATATTTAATGATGAGATAGATTCTTTAAAAGATATATTAATAGAATTATCTAAATTAAATGTGAAAGTTATGTTTTATGATATATGTGTATTACAATTAGTTAAAGAATTAGAATTAGATATAGACTTAGTATGGAGTCAGACTCATATGGTTAATAATTATAAGACTTGTAATTATTATTATGATAAAGGTGTTAAGTATGCACTTGTTTCTAAAGAAATTACTTTAGATGAGATTAAAACTATAAATAAATTATCTAATATTAATACAATAGTAGAGGTAGTTAGCTTACCTAGTGTTGGTTTTAGTAGAAGAAAATTAGTAACTAATTATAATAAAGATAACAATAGTAATTTTAAAGATTTAGAAGTGTTAGAGAAAGTTACTAATAAAAAATATTTGGTTAAAGAAGAGAAGGCTGGTACTGGATTTATTTTGGATGAAGTATTAAATGGTACTGGTCTAATTGAAGATTTATATAATAGTGGTACTTCTTATATTTTAATGAGAGAAATAGATGATTTCTTAGAATTAGTTCAAGATACTAAAGAATATATTTCTAATGAGTGTAAGGATAAAGAATATGTTTCTAAATATGAAAAACTAGGTGATAATACTGGATTCTTCTTTAAAAATACTATATATAGGGTGATAAAATGAAAAAAGTAGAGTTATTATCTCCTGCAGGAGACTTAGAGAGATTAAAAGTTACTTTATTATATGGTGCAGATGCAGTATATATAGGTGGAGAAAGATTTGGATTACGTGCTAATGCAACTAATTTTAGTATTGATGAAATTAAAGAAGGATGTAAGTTTGCTCATAAACTTAATAAAAAAGTTTATTTAACTTTAAATATAGTATTTCATAACGAAGATATAGATGAAGTAGAAGATTATATAAAAGAAGTAGTGGATGCTGGAATAGATGCTTTTATAGTTAGTGATCCATGTATTATTTCTTATATAAAAGAAAATTTTGATGTAGAGGTTCATTTATCTACACAGAACTCTACTACTAATTATGAGACAGTTAAATATTTTAAAGATGAAGGTATTGATAGAGTAGTACTTGCTCGTGAACTTTCTAAATCTGAAATAAAAGAAATTATAGATAAAGTTGGGGTAGATATAGAAGTATTTATACATGGAGCTATGTGTACTTGTTTTAGTGGTCGATGTGCACTATCTAACTATGTAACTAATAGAGATGCTAATAGGGGTGGATGTGCTCAAGTATGTAGATTTAGTTTTATAAATAAAGATAATAAAGAATTTACTATGGCTACTAAAGATTTAAATATGGCTAGATATATTAGTGATTTAATAGATATTGGAGTAGTTAGTTTAAAAGTAGAAGGAAGAATGAGATCTTTATACTATCTAGCTACCGTAATTGGTACTTATCGTAAGATAATAGATGATTATTATGATAATAATTTAACTGAAGAAAAACTTAATATTTATGAAGAAAGATTAAGTAGAGTAGCTAATAGAGAAGTTAGTTCTCAATATTTCTTAAAAGAAGCAGATTATACCGATCAATACTATACTGGTAGAAAAGAAGAATCTAATCAAGATTATTTAGGACAAGTAATTTCTTATGATAAGAAGAATAAATTATTAAAAATATATGAAAGAAATTATTTTAAATTAGAAGATAAAGTAGAATTATTTACTCCTAAAGGGGATAATATTATCTTTAATATAGAAAAAATATATACAGAAGATATGGAAGAAATTGATGTTGCGAGACATCCAGATAATATTTATTATATTTATTTAGATACAGACCTAGTAATTGATACTTATTCTATGATAAGATTAATATATAAAAGCGATTATGAAGTTAAAGATTAGAAAGAAGTGATATTATGTTTAACTTATATAAAGTAAAAGTTTATAAGAAAGCTAATGTTAATGGTATCGATGTAATTAGTTTTTTAGACAATGTTATTATTAATGTATTACCTGAAGGTATATCTTTTAATAAAGTAAATGAATTTTGTACAGGAGAACCTTTAGCTTTTGTAGATTCTATGGATGATGAATTAAATAATGATACAGATTTAATTGTATTTAAGAGTGATATAAACAAAGAGAATAGACGAAAACTAAGTGATGATATGTTGAAATATTATATTGATTCTTTTGAAGATTCAGCATTCAATAAATATATTTCTTCTCCTAAAGAAGAAAAAGTTATGAAAAAGGAGATTGATTAATATGAAATTATCTAAAGCAAAAGATAATTTTTTACTTAGTGAAAAATTTTTAAGTGATTATGCTACTAAGAGTAGTGAAGCAGTAAGATATAATGAAATTGTTGATGACATTAGACCTGCTTTTTTTAGGGATGTAGATAAGATAATACATTCT
Organism: Bacilli bacterium; assembly: GCA_017510225.1. Taxonomy (GTDB): domain Bacteria; phylum Bacillota_I; class Bacilli_A; order RF39; family UBA660; genus CAJMSU01. The sequence continues at coordinate 52,861 of JAFWNS010000043.1, read as the reverse complement.
CTTAGTTACACAAGATATTCAGATAAAACACAAGTGTATTCTTTTAAAGAAAATGATCATATATCTAAAAGAATTATTCATGTACAATTAGTTAGTAAAATATCTAGAACTATTGGTAGAGCTTTAAGATTAAATTGTGATTTAATAGAGGCAATTGCTCTTGGTCATGATATTGGACATACTCCATTAGGTCATACTGGAGAAAGACTGTTAGATGAAATTTCTAAAAGAGAACTAGGCGAAAACTTTATGCATAATATTCAAAGTGTTAGAGATTTTATGGAAGTAGAAAATGGTGGTAATGGTCTAAATTTATGTGTTCAAACATTAGATGGTATTATGTGTCATAATGGAGAAATGTTATCTAATAAATATGAAGTAATGAAAAAAGATAAAGATGAAGTATTACGTGAATACAAAGAAAGTTATACTGATAAAGAAAGTTTTAAGAAATATAGACCTATGACTTTAGAAGGTTGTGTAGTTAGAATAAGTGATGTTATCGCATATATTGGTAGAGATATAGAAGATGCTATTGTTTTAGGTGATATGAAAAGATCGTTAGTTCCTGATGAGATAGTAGAAGTATTAGGTGATACCAATAAAGATATAGTTAATAGTATTATCTTAGATATTATAGAAAATAGTATGGATAAAGATTATATTATGATGAGTGAAGATATATATAAAGCTTTATTTGATTTAAAGAAGTTTAATTATGAAAATATATATTCTAAAAGTATTAGTGATAAAGAATTAGAATATTATAGAAATGGTATGAATATGATATTTAATAATTATTTAAAAGATTTAGATTCTACTAATAAAGATAGTTTAATATTTAGAATGTTTTTAAATAATAAGAGTGATAATTATATTAATAATAATTCTAATAAGAGAATAGTTATTGATTTTATTGCGGGAATGACTGATGATTTCTTCTTAAATGAAGTCAAAAAAGCTTGCAAAATCTCTTAATTTGTGGTATAATCTTGGTATTAATTTTTGAGGGGGAGAAATTATGAGAGATTACAGATTAGGAAATGATAAAAAGAAAGATAGTTATATACTTGGGTATACTAACGATGGAGAAAATATTTGTAGTTATGTTTCAAATGGAAAGTTTGAAAGACCTACAAAATTTAATCAAATTGAGAGTAATGAAGAAAATATCGAAAAGTTAAACAAAAAGATGAATGATCAATTAAATTATGGTATAAAGAATAAAGCTAAGTTTAAATTAAAAAGAGATATTTCTAGAATCATTACTACTGCTGGTATTGTTATAGGAACAGTATCAATCTTTACTCATAATAAATATGTATTTGCTACTGGAACAATTGCTGTATGTGGTGCAGCAATTGCTGGAGTATATGCTAGAAGTAGAAATAAGGATGTAAAAGAAATAGAAAAGGCAGAAATTATTTCTAAGAATATGGATGATTTAAAACATCTTGAAAAATATCCTAATGCTTTAGCTTTATCAGATGATGATTTTGCTGTAGAAGCAGAAGAGTATGATCTTTTAATAACTAAAGTAGAGGGTAAAGATGTTCCTAATGCTAATAGAATTGATGAGTATAGTCTTGAAGATTTAGAATATTTTGTAAAAAATATTGATAGAGAAAAAAATATGGGGTTTGTTAAAACTAAATAAAATAGTTGTTGCTAAATAACTTTATATATGTTATACTTTTGAAAGTTATGATTGAAATACGAGGTGATTAATATGAAAAATAAAGATGTTGTTTATTTAACACAAGAGGGTTTGGATGAATTAAAGAAAGAGTTGGATGATTTAATAAATGTTAAGCGTCCTGAAAATATACAAGCTATAAAGGAAGCTCGTTCTTTGGGTGATTTATCTGAAAATGCTGAATATGATGCAGCTCGTGATGAACAAGCGCAAATAGAAGGTAGAATTCAACAATTAGAAAAGATGTTAGAAAAAGCTTCTATCATTGAGGATGTATCTACTGATAAAGTTAGTATTGGTAATACAGTATCTATTAAATATGTTGATGATAATGAAGAAGATGAATATAAAATCGTTGGTTCTCAAGAAGCAGATCCATTTGAAAGTAGAATTTCTAATGAGAGTCCAATTGCGCAAGCATTATTTGATCATAAAGTAGGAGATACTGTTACAGTAGATAGTCCTAATGGTAATTATGAAGTAGAAATAATTTCAATAAAATAATCTGAAAAGATTATTTTTTTTGTGCTTTTCTTTTTGGTTGTTTTACGGTATAATTTAATATAGGGTAGGAGGGTGTTTATATGATATTCAGAAAGCCATATGCGTTTTTAGTTAAGAACTTTAAAAAGATACATATTTTTATGTTGTTTTTATGTGCTTATATATTTTATAAATGTATTCAGACAAGATCTTTTGTATCTGAGTTTGTAACTTTAGGATCATATGATATTAACTCTGAACCTATATCTAGACACATCAATCTTATTCTTATTTTAGGGTTATTGATTGTTATTGGATTATCTGTTGCACTATTGGTTTTATTAAAACGTAAAAATAAACCATGGAAATTATATTTAGTGCCTATTATTGTATATAGTGCAATGTTTTTAATGCTTATAATAACATCTAATTTCTTTTCTAATTATAGGGGAGAAGGTACTACTGGTGTTAGAGCTATTAGGGATTTATTATTAATAGTTTCTTTAGGACAATATCCTGTGTTTATAATATTATTAATTAGAATATTTGGTATTGATATTAACAATTTTAATTTTAAAATAGATCAGGAATACCTAGAACTAGATAGTGGAGATAGAGAAGAATTTGAAGTAAATATTGATATTGATAAACATACTTTTATTAGGGGTTATAAGAGATTCCTTAGAAATGTTGGTTATGTATATCAAGAACATAAGTTTTTATCTAATGTTTTAATTACTCTAGTTATTGGGATATTTTTAGTAACATCTTTTTATAACATATTTATATTACGTAGATCTTATAAACAAGGAGATGTATTTGAATTAAATGGATATACTTTAAATATTAAAAATAGTTATTATACAGATAAAAATTATAATGGAAAAGTTATTTCTAAGACTAGTAATTTTGTAATAGTTAGTATGAATATTAAAAATAATGTTTATCGTAGAGATATTAATTTTAAGAGATTTCATGTTATGAATGGTGTAAATGATTATACGGATACTTATAGAACTTATGAAAGTGATTTTTCTGATTTAGGAGTTACTTATTCTGAGAAAGAATTTAAATCAGGAGAGAATATTAATTTAATAATGGTTTTTAAAGTGGATAAAAAATTACCTAAAGATAAGTTTGTTCTTTATTATCAAGATTATATAAATAATAAACCGTTTTTAAGAAAGATAAAACTTAATATGGAAGATGTGTCAAAAATTGTCGATATGAAACCTACTAAGAAAGGGCATAAAGCAGTTATAGATGTAGGTCCTAATAAGAAAGATCTTACTATAGAATCAGCTAAATTTGTTGATAAAGCTGAATATAATTATGAAGAATGTGATGACGAAGAATTATGCGCTTCAGCGACTGATTTTGTAAGTAGTAATAATGATTCAAAAATATTAAAAATTGATTTCGTTTCAGACGCCTTTGAAGGTAAAGAATTAATTGACTTTTCGGCTAAATATGGTAAAATTAATTATATAGATAGTAAAGATAAAGATAGGAGTATAAAGATCAAAGATGCTATCGGTAGAAAGTATATGGGTCAGTATATGTATATTAGAGTTCCTAAGGAATTATCTGAATCTAAAAATATGAAGATGGTTTATACGGTTAGAAATAAGAAATATACTTTTGAATTAAAATAGGAGAATAATATGGATGCGGAGAAAATTGTAAGAAAAGTTAGTGTGATCAGTATTGTATTTGTAGTATTATTTCTAGTTTGGTTTTTAATATTAAGCCCAATAATTACATTTAAAAGTAATGAAGATAAAATGATGAAAGCTTCTAAAAGATATTTTGAAGTAAATAGTAATGAACTTCCTACTGGACGTAGAGTTAAAACTATTTCTTTAAAACATCTATATAGTAAAGCTTTTTTAAAGGAAGATATGAATGTTCCTTTAACTAATAAATCTTGTTCTGTTACTAATAGTTGGGCAAAGGTTAAAAGAGTAGATGGTAGATATAAATATTATATATACTTAGAATGTGGTTTTATGAGATCTATGGTAGATCATAAAGGTCCAGAGATAACATTGTTTGGTAATGATGTAGTTACTGTTAATAAAGGTTCTAAGTATAATGAATTAGGTGTTAAGAGTGTTAGTGATAATAGTGATGGTAGAATTAGTCCTAATGAAGTTGTTATTAATTCTAAAACTGTTAATACTAAGAAAGTTGGAACTTATGAAGTTACTTATACTGCTTATGATAGTTTAAATAATAAGACTGTTAAAGTTAGAAAAGTAAAAGTAGTTTCAAGAATTAAAAATGTTGTTAAGAAGAATACAGATAAGTTAGGTTATTATAAAGGTGATAATCCAAATAATTACATTTATTTTTCTGGTATGTTATTTAGAATTATTGGTACTGATGGTACTAATGTAAAGATAATAGCAGATCAAGATGTTAGTAATGTTAATTATGATAGTATTGATAAATGGTTAGAGTACTATTATGATCATCTAGATAATAAATCTAAAAAATATATAGTAGAAGATAATTATTGTAATATGAAACTTTCTGATACTAATACAGATACAACAAGATGTAGTTCTACTACTGAGAAAAAGAAAGTATATATTTTATCGGCTAATGAACTTAATAAAAGTTTAGTTGATGGAAATAGTTTCTTAAAACCAGTTACTATATCATGGTTAGCTAATAAGAAAGATGATAAAGAATCATATGCTACTAGAAATGCTTTTTATGAAGAAGATTATGGTAAAGATATGTTAGCTTTTGATAAGAATTATAATTATGGTGTTAGACCAGTTATAACTATTAAAGGATCTTCTTTAGTTAAGAAAGGTTTAGGTACATATGAGAGTCCATATTACTTAGGTGATGTTAAGAAAGCTAAAACTAATACAAAACTAAATAAAAGAAAAACTGGTGAGTATTTTGAATATGCTAATTATTTATGGAGGATTATAGAAACAGATAATGATGGAACAACAAAAGTTATAATGGATAACACTGTTAAAGGTGATGAGCTAAATGTTCTAACATTCTATAAGACAAAAGATAAGGCTAAAATATACAATCCAAATCAAAGAGGAAATGTAGGATATTTTATTAAAAACAAAATGAGTAGGTATTTAAAAACTGATTATTTTGTTAAGAAAGATATAGAGGTTCCTATTTATAAAAATAGTATTAAATACAAAAAGGAGATGGAAACTAAAAAGTATAAGGTAAAACTTTTTGCTCCTAATATGTATGATATGTTTAGTGCATTCGTATATAATCAACGTGATGGTGCTACAATGGGATCATATTGGTTGATAAATTCTTCTAAGAAGCAATATAAGAAAGCTTTAATTACAGATATTGGTTATATTACTAATGAAGATATGTATGATTTCCATGAATTTGGTATTAGATTATGCGGTTATATGAATTCTGATATTAAAGTAGTTAGTGGAGAAGGAACTAAGAATAATCCATATAAAATAACTAAATAAGATATTGGTTTAGGAGTAGAGGTGATGTCTATATGCTCGTAAAAAATAAACATACAACTAAATTAAAAGCAATAGTTATAGTTTTAATTGTTTTGCTTTTAATTCTTTCTGTTTTAGGCATCAAATTCTTAATAGATAGTTTTAAACCAGATATATATAAAGTTGATTCTAGAATTAAAAACATAAAAGAAGAACAAAAAAAAGATAATTCTCTTTATGTAAAAACTATAGGATGGGTTAAAGTTCAAGGAACCAAGATAGATACACCAATAATTTATTATTATGGTGATGATGAAGGTAGTAAAACTGATGAGAATGCTGATGCAGATCATTATATAAAGAAAGAAAATTATGTTTGGAATATGAATAGTAAAGAAAAACTATTTAATAAAGTGAGCATAATGGGACATAACCTTTTGAATTTATCTACACATCCGGATGTTTCATTGAAACATTTCTCAAGGTTTGATGATTTGATGGCATTTGTATATTATGATCATATTAAAGATAATAAATATATACAATATACCATTGATGGTAAGAATTATATTTATAAAATATATTCTGTTGAATTTGTTAATTATTATAAGTTAGATTTATATTCTGATAGTAATTATACAAAGAAAGAAAAAGATAAGTTTATTAACGATACTAAAAAGAATAGTATATATGATTTTGATGTATCGGTTAATAATAAAGACAAGTTTATTTCACTTATTACTTGTACAAGATTTTTTGGAGATAATGACAAAATTAATTTTAGAGTAAATGCTAGATTAGTTAGAAAAGGTGAGAAACTTAAAAATTATGGAGTCAAAGTTAATAAAAAATATTCAAAAGTGAAAAAGATATTGGAAGGTGAAGAAAATGAAGAAGTTTAAATTAGTAAAGATTGGGGTTGTTATTTCGTTAATACTTTGTATTTTTGCATATACTCCAGATACGTATGCAAAGAGTAAAAAAGTAGATTTATCAGATTATTATGGAGTTCATTTAAAAAGAGTTAGAAAGAACGTCTATAAAATAGTGTGTGATTGGAATAAACAACAAAAGACTACTGAACAGAGAACTCAATTTATTATTGAGAAGGTAAAGGGTCATTCAACTACTAACTATGTAGGTACAAAATTTAGATCTGAAAGTAAAGAACTTACTATTACACCTGATAACAGTCAAGTAGTTATAGATTTTGGTGTTAACAAAGTTGGTTCTGCTGATACAAAAGGAGCTAAATATAAAAAGAAAAATACAAAAGGAACAGTTGGATATACTACATATGGTACAAAACGTGAAATGAATGCTTCTATTATTAATAAAGCAACATTATTAAAATTAATTAAGGAAGCATCTGAATCACCAGCTCATCCTGATTTTGATAAGGCTTTAAAAGAAGCTCAAGGTCATTATGTTAAAAAAGATGATTTAACTAAAAAATTATATTGTAATCCTAATTCTAGTAAGTATTATTATAAGAATGGTATAAAACAATCTGAGAAGTATACAGAAGATAATAAAAAGAAAAATTATTATTCTAATGTAAATTATTTTTATACTAAAGGAGATGCTGGTAAAGTAACTTATACATATAAATATAGTAATGGTAGAAAAGATAAAACTGTTACTGTTTGTAAGAAAAAATGTACAGAAGTTCTTAAAGCAGAATATGGACCTCCTGTTGCTTCAAAAGCTGGACAATGTTTTGAATATAAATTTAAAGTTACTAGTTATGTAAAATGTGAAGCAGAAGTTACTGATAATTATCCTAAAGAAAGTGATTATAAAACTTGTACACCACCACCTGAATGTTTCAATAGTAGTTTAGGTACAATTAGACAAGGTGGACCAAATGATAAATATGAAAGTTGTATTAAAGACTGTGATGGAGGAAAATACAGCAGAAAATGTAGTGATAAATGTTATAAGAAGGTTTATGGAGAATCAGAAAAAACAACTAACACTGCTATGAATGATGTTACAACTTCTATAGGTGCAACTCAAGTAGCATCTAAAAAATATGGATATAATTGTCCTGATAAAGATGGATGTTATTATTGGAGTGGTAATAGTATAAATTGGCGTTCTAAGAGTAGTAAAATAGGACGTTGGTATGGAAATTATGATCCGCATCAACATTACTGTAAAAAGTGTACATATGTGCCAGTTAATGGTATTTGGAAGGCTACTAACTGTAATGAAACTTGCGCATGGGATACAGATTCTTGTAGCAAAGATGATTATCTAAATCCTAAACAAGCACAAGCAGATGCTGATAAACATGCAGAAGATTATGAGAAAAAATTAAAAGAATGTAAAGCTGCTAAGGGTTGTACAACTAAGACATCTACTTATACTATCGATGTTAAATATCAAGCAGCAGATCAATCAACTGCAACTACAATACATTTCCCTAATGATTCAGATTATGATAAGTTAAGTTCACCTGATGGTACTTATAATACTAATGATAAAAAGAATACAACTATAATTTCACCAAAGTATAATCATGTGACAGAAGATACTAATTCTTGTTATACAAAAGATGCTAAATTTACTTGGTATCAAGGTGAATGGACATTCCCTGGTACTTGGATGAATAATAAGAATGGAGAAATTTCTTATTCTAAACAAAACGGAGCTTATTGGAAACCATTTGAAAATAAATTCTGTTTACCATTAAATGCTAAATCAACTAATATCCAATGGTGGATGTGGGATCAAGTTGGTAATTCATATTTCGGAGATAGTAATGGAGATTTCAATGGTAGAATAGAAGATAAGGAAAATATTAAAGGTGTTACTAAAAACTTTGGACATTATGCTTGGGAAATTATAATGAATTGTTTCTATGCTATTAAGAATACAGAAACAGCACCACCAAATGATTCAAAATGTACAAAGGATTGTTGTGGAACTGATTGTCCAAAATCATGTACAGGAGAATGTTGTAATAAACCATGTGGACAAGAGACTAATCCAATAACTAATTCAGAATTCAGAATTGTTGATACAAATAAGATGTTTGGAGATAGAAAAGAAAATGATGTTGGATTTAACTGGACTGCTGCTTCTAGTTTCAAAAATCTTGATATAGAAGCTATGATAAGTGCAATTCAAGGAAAAGAAGTTTATACTGATGCTAAATTAGATTTCAGAGTTAAACTAACTAAAGAAAAATTAGCTAAGATAAGAGATTATACTAAAAATACAAAAGACCGTAATTATACTAATTACAAAGGAAACTTTGCACAACAACCAGTTGGTGATACAGGTATCTATCAACATATTTACAGATATTCTTCACCATTGATTACACATTATAGTACATATTTTGATATGTCATATGGTAAAACAAAAACATTAAATCGTTCTGCAGATATAAATCGTTATGTAAAGTAAAATGGGAGGTTATAAAGTATGAATAAAGCGATGTTAACAGTGGGTATTATTATATTAAGTGCTATAGCTTTATTGATGATAAATATTGTTTCTAACTACTCAACAGGTAGTGAATTAGATTACTACCTGTTGAAGGAAACTGCAGAATCATCAATGAATGATGCTGTAGATACTTCATTTTATAGAAAAACATGTATGCTTAGAATTGATAGAGAAAAGTTTATTGAAAGTTTTCTTTGTAGATTTGCTGATACTGTAGATAATACTCGTGAATATGTGGTAGCTTTTTATGATATAAGTGAAGTACCACCAAAAGCAAGTGTAAAGATTGATTCTCAAACAGTATTAAGAGTAAAAGGTGAAGGACAAGCAATTACTACTACTGTAGATGCTATATTAGAAGAGAATTATCATTACGATCAATATTGTGAAAACAAGATTAAAGAAGAGTTTAAAAAATAATAGTAGAGGAGGAATAAAATGGGAAACATGAATTCTGGTATTAAGAAGTTTTTATCAAATAAAAACACAGTTACTGTTTTAGGTGTTGTTCTTGCTGTTGCAGTATTATATATTTCATATAATCACCGTGTTAAAACAGCAATTAGTCCTGTTAGTGTACCTTATGCTAAACAAACTATAGCTCCTGGAACACAAATAACTGAAAATATGGTAGGTACTATGGATGTACCTCAAGATATGGTTAATAAAGTTGATATTGTTAGAAGTCAGGGAGATGTTATTGATAAGTATTCAAATGCTGATACTGTTATTCCTGAAGGTAGTTTATTCTATAAACGAAATGTAGTAGAAAAAGAACAATTACCAGCTAATATCATTTTAGATTATCCAAAAGGTCATGTTTTATATAATATGCCTGTTGATACTGAGAGTACATATGGTAACTCTATTTATCCAGGAAATTATATTGATATTTATTTAAAAGCTGTTAATAAAATATCAGATACTGAAATAGCAAAAGGTAATAAAGATGCTGATAAAATCATGTATGGTAAGTTCCTTAAAAATGTTAAAGTTTTAGCTGTTAAAGATAGTAATGGACAACCAGTATTTTCTAATTTAGATGATTCTAAGACACCAGCTATGATAGTATTTGCTTTACCTGAGGATGATTATATCTTACTTAAGAAAGCTAGTTATTTAAGAACTTATGATTCTACACTTATACCGGTTCCAACTAATGAAAGTCTTAAAGATGAACCTGGAGATGTAGAAGTAGCAAGTGATGAATTAAAAGATAAGATTAATGAATGGACAGTATGGACTGGTGAATAGAAATATATAGGGGGATTAAAGAATAAGAAGGAGTTGGGTTAGATGAACGAAAATATATTTGACAAGTTAGATTTTGGACCCTTAAGAGCACTACTTGATAATGATGATATCACTGATATCTCATTTGATAATGGTGGACAAATTTGGGTACGTTCTCTAACTCAAGGGTCTTTAAGGGTTGAGATTGCAGGAGTTACTCCCGAATTTATTGAAAAGTTGGCTTTTCAATGTTCAAATGTAATGGGAACAACTTTTAATAATGCTAAACCCTTTTTAGATGCTGAATCAAGTGAATTACGTCTTAACTTTGTGCATCAATCTATTGCTACTAATGGAATTGCTATGGTTATACGTAAGACACCAGCAAAAATAAGATTAGAAAAAGAAAAATTAATTAAAGATGATTATTTTACACAAGATATTCATGATATTTTAATAAAATGTGTTGAAGGTCATTGTAATATAATGGTTTGTGGAGAAACTGGTTCTGGTAAAACAGAGTTTGTTAAATACTTAGCAAGTCATACTAAAACGACTGAAAAAGTAATTACTATTGAGGATACTCTGGAGTTACACTTAGATAGAATCTTTCCACAAAGAGATATTGTAGCGATGAAGACAAATAATGTTGCTAGTTATACAGATGTGTTGGTTACCTGCATGAGACAGAATCCAAAATGGATTTTACTTTCAGAGGTTCGTAGTGCAGAAGCTGTTTCTGCTGTTCGTAACTCTATATCATCTGGACATAACATTTTGTCTACAATCCATGCTGATAAAGCTTCTGCTATACCGTATCGTCTTTATAGTTTGATGGAAACTGATTTAGATGTTAATCAATTCTTAACAACTATATATAGATATATTCAATTAGGTGTGCATATAAAAGCTTATTATAGTAAAGAAAAGGGTTGTTTCCATCGTGAAGTAGATGAAGTGGTTGAATTTTATGTTGATGAGGAAAATAAACCACAAAGTCATACTATTTATCAAAAACAATTTGATGGGGAACCAGTATTAAATAAACCTAGTCCTCATTTAATTGAGTATTTAGAAAATCAGAATATTAATATTAGTGAGATAACTTCTCACATTAATGATAAACCATTTCAAGATGAAGTAGGAGAGGTGGCTCCTAAGGTAGTTACAGAAAAGCCAGTAGTACAACCTGCACCTGTTGTTAAACCTGCGACTACTGCTAGTGCTAAGCCAACTGTTGCACAACCTGTTAAGCCAAAACCTGCGGCGCAACCAGTTGCTAAAGCTAGTACTACAACTACAACACCACCAAAACAAGTACAACCTGCTGTTAAACAGCCTGTAAATACTACACAACCTGCTTAGAAAGGAGAATTTATATGTTTGAACTTTTATTCTTAATAGTTTTATTTTCTTTCTTGATGGTATATAGAAACTATCAAGGTGAAAATGTAGGTAAATTTATTACTGGTCAAGTTCAAGGAGTATATAATAAATTTGCGCCTTATTCTTTTAAATTGGTAAGAGAAAAAACTAAGCAATTAGGACAGGAATATACACCTAGACAGTATTTAATTCAAGTTATTGTTATGGCTGGTTTTACAGGTGTTGTTACTTATTTATATTTTTATAATTTAATAATTTGTATAGTATATATGCTTATAGTTATATCATTTATTCCATATTTATCATACTTAAGATGTAAAAGAGTATATAGTGAATTCTTATTTGAACAAATTCAGGTATATACATCTAATACAATTATGGAATTTGCAACTACTCAATCATTTGTTAAATCATTAGAGGGTGTTAAGAATTCTGGGATATTAGAAGATCCTGTAAAAAAAGATGTTGAACACATGATAGATTTAGCATATAAAAATGGTAGTATTGATGAATCACTTGCATATATGAGTGAAATATATCCATATTATATAGTTAAGAATATGCATCAATTATTCTTACAAATTACTAAAGAAGGTGCTAAGGATTCTGCTGAATCTTTAGAAAACATGCAACTTGATATAGATATGCTTGTAGAAAGTGTTTATAGAGATAGAATTGAAAGAGCTACTTTCCATAAGCAGTTTCTACAATTTGGTATTATGCTGTATCTGATGGTTATGTTAGTTCAATATTTATTAGGAAGAGAGACCTATTTGATACTTTTAAATAGGTGGTATATAAAAGGATTACTTCATGGAGTTTTAATTGTAAATTCATATTTCTTGCTTAAGGGAGAAAAATATTATAATGAGAATGTAGGTGCTGAATAATGGCGGTATTTGTAGCAAGTGCAATTATTATCTTTGTGTTAGTATATAATAATACAATTGATAAAGAAAAGTTTATTGCAGATAATGAAAAATATTTTGAGCTTATAAGAGAAGATGATTATACATTTTTAGTTTATGCTAAATATGGTGAAGATGTAGATCCAGATAAGTTGTTTAGAAGTAGAGTGTTGTATGCCTTTGTTACAGGTGTTGCATTCTTATTTGTGTTCTTATCTCAACTATCAGCTCTTAATATAGTTTTAACTGTAGTTATTGCTGTATTAGTTTATAAAATGCCATATAAGCAATTACAAAGAGCATATAAAGCTCATTTACATGATATTGATGTTATGCTTCCTTATTACTTGAAAAGTTTAGAAGTTTTAATTCAACATTATACAGTTCCGGTTGCTTTAGGAAAATCTATTAATGATGCTCCTGAGATATTTAGACCAGGACTTAGAAAATTAGTAGAGCAAATTAATGCTGGTGATTCTAGTGTTGATCCATATATGGAATTTGCAAATACTTATCCTGTTAGAGATTCTATGCGAATGATGAGACTTTTATATCGTTTAGGATTAGGATCTCAAGAAAAGAAACATGAAAGATTAATGATGTTCTCTAGGACAGTGTCAAATTTACAGAATAAAGCTAGAGAGACTAAATATAAAGAAAGACTTAACCATATGGAAGGTCAAACTATGATAATGCTTGTTGTTACAGGTGTTGGAGTTATGTTAATAATACTAATATCTATGATGATGATGTTTAGTGTTTAAAAATAGTTGTTAAAAAAATAAATTATTGGTATAATAATAATGAGAATAAAATAAGCTATGTCATTTAGTTTTGAAAGGATGTGTTATATAAATGAAAGCAGCTACAGGTGAATTAAATCTAACAGTTATTACATTAATAGCAATTGCAGCTATTATTGGATTCTTCTGGATTATGTGGCCAAATATTCAAAATGCAATTAATAAACAATGGGATAATGTTAGTAGCGATTATAACTACATTGTGGTTGATCAAAATTATATTAAATAAATTAAAAAGAGGTGTTTTAAATGCGTGATGCTTTTGGAGGAATTATTAATATATCTATGATTGTAGTATTTTTGATAATAGTTAGTGGTTATTTAGCATTTAATGTTAGTTATACAAAGGCATTTCGTGTAAAAAACAAAATTATTACTACAATAGAGCAATATGAGGGAAAATGTAAACCTGGAGATACATGTGCTAATGTTATTAAGGCTTACACTGATAAAATAGGTTACCATCCTGGTGATTTTACTGCAAATGTGGATGATGGTTGTAGTCTGATCCACAGTCCTAGTGACCAAGAAGGATATTTTATCGAACAATGTCCAGCTTCTGGTAATAGAAGTGAATCAACTAGTACCTCATATATAAATGATAATGAAAGATATTACTTTAAAGTAGAAACAGCAATTCAAATTGATATTCCAATTATAAATAAAGTTATGACTAATCTTAAAGTTTTCAGGATGGGTGGAAGCACTAAGTTAATTACAGTTAGAAGTAAATAGTAAAAGAATCAATATAAAGAGGGTGATAAAATGAATGTTATTGTAGCTAATAATCAAAGAGATATTTTATCCGATTTAGATATTGATATTATTAAGAGTATTTACGGTGAATATGATGCCTTAGAAATAGTTGAGATGTTTAAAAACTTTTTTTATAACAGAATGATTCTAGATGTTACAGCAATTAGAGGTTTTAATAGTATTGAAAACTATATAAAGATAGTAAAAGAATTGGATCCTGAAAAGATCATTTTCTTTTTACCTAATGGTAGTGAGGTATGTACTTCTAATTTTATTTCAAATTTAGTGTCAAATGGAATTTATAATTTTACTACTAATATAGATGGTATAAAATATCTTTTGAAAAAGCCTAATTCTTTTAAAGATGTGGCTCATTTACAGAAAAACACTGTAGTAGATCAAAATGGAAATGTGTCAAATAGTGTACAAAATAATATGTCAAGAATTATTGGATTTAAAAATTTGACAGATAAAGCAGGATCTACGACATTAGTTTACATGTTAAAAAAAGAGTTGGAAGCTCAATTAAAGAATAAAGTAGTAGCAATAGAAGTTGATAAGAATGATTTTTCTTATTTTAATGCAAAAAATATGGTATCTGTTTCTGAAAATGAGTTAATTGATACTGTTCGTGAAGCTTCTGCTGAGGGTATAGTTTTAGTAGATTTGAATAAAACTAAAGATGATAGTTTTTGTTCTGATATCATATATTTATTAGAACCTAGTATTATAGGTATAAATAAAATGGTTAGAAGGAATAAAGCGATTTTTTCTAAATTAGCTGATAAAAAAGTAGTATTAAATAAAAGTTTACTTAATGGTAAAGAAGTTGGTGACTTAGAATATGAAGCAAAAATGAGAATGTTTTATAATTTGCCACCACTTGATGAGAGAAAGAAAAATCCTATTTTAAGTGACTTATTAGCTAAGTTAGGACTTATTGCAGTTCAAAATAAAAACGATGTAAATAGTAATAGAATTTTTGGTCTGTTTAGACGATAGTAATTGACAAAAATATTATAATAATATAAAATTAAATTATAATTAAAGGAGTGATTTTATAATGTCAAGTGTATTTCAAATTGGTGTAGTAGGAAAAGCTGATAAAAAATGTGGTGGTTTAAAACCAGTAGTTCAATTAGTTAAGAAAGGTTTAGTACCTATTGTTCAAATTGGTATTCCAATTATCTTAATTGTTTTAGGAACTATTGATTTAGGAAAAGCAGTTATAGCAAGTGATGAAAAGGCAGTTAAATCTGCTCAAAGCATGCTTATTAAACGTGCAATTTACGCTGTAGCTATCTTCTTTATTACAACAATCGTTACATTATTAATGAGTATAGTAGCATCTGGTGCTGATAAATCTGAAACTAATACTTCAGGATGGGCACAATGCTGGAATTCAATTAAATAATTTTTACATTTAATAATAGCAATTTTATTGCTATTTTTTTTTGGTTTTGGTATACTTATAATGTATAATTATATAGTACCGGAGTGGATCATATGAACAATAAAAAAAGATTAGTTTTATTTAGTTTGGTATTTATAGTTTTATTATTAATACCATTGAATATACATGCTTTAAATACAGGGAATTTTTCTCTTATTGCCGATTGTGGTGCCTTTGGTAATCCTAATGATTCAAAGAGTACAGCTTGGTTATTAAAAGAGATATTTTCAATAGTTAAATACGCAGGGCCATTTTTGTTACTTATTCTAAGTAGTATTGATTTCATGAAAGCAATAATACAGAGTGATCAAGAAAACATGAATAAAGCTCAAAAGAAATTATTAATTAGAGTAGTACTTGTATTGGCTTTATTCTTTGTGCCTGATTTTGTATTTGTTATTTTACAGATATTTGATATTGTAGGTAATCCTGATGATCCTACATGTGGAATCGAATAGGAAAGGGGTGATTAGTTTTGCATAGAAGTATTACTAAAAGTAAACTTATGGATATGGTGCTATTTATACCTAATACCCTTAATCAAGGAGTATATTTTCTAATAGCATTTGTTTATAATGTGTTAGTTAGTGTTTCAAGAGCTACTATACTAGATGGTAAGATGGTTGGTGAAGTTTTTACTAGAATTCAAATTATCATCGGTGTTTTTATGCTGTTTAGAATATCTATTTCTATACTTCAAGGTATTGCAGATCCGGATAAAGCTACTGATGGTAAAACTGGTATGGGTAGTATGATAGTCAAAATAATTGTTGCTCTTTCGTTACTTACATTATTAGTACCAATAGAATATAAAAAACCTAATGGGCAATTAAATCAATTTGAAAAACAAGTTAGTGAAAATGGTATATTATTTGGAACTTTATATGATTTTCAAGATAGAATTGTTCAGGGAGATGTTATTGCAAAACTAGTACTTGGTAATACAGGTAGTTCTCATAAAGTTACCCAGAAAACAATTAATAATTCCGGCGAAGAGTTAGCAGCCATAATATTAAAAAGTTTCTTAACTCCTAACTTACAACCAGGAGCTGCTAAGAATTTTGAACTTGTGGATGGAGCGAGTGGTGAGAAAGAATTTGCTTCAAAATATTTGTTTTGTGCAAAATTGCAAGATAATTTAACATATGATTCATATTATAAAACTTATGATCCTGATACATTAATTTCAATGGCAAACGTAGGTTGTCGAAAGAAAGGTGTTAGTGGACGTTTTAGCCTTTTTGATTGGTCGGCTGATTCTGATAATGATGATTATTATGCATTCCAATTTAACTGGTTTATTTCGCTTATAGTTTCAGTTTTGTTTTTAGTAGTTTTAGTTTTATTAACGATAGAAGTAGCAAAACGAGCCATAAAGATTGCTATTTTGAGATTGATTGCGCCAATACCAATTATAAGTTATATGGCGCCAAAGTCGGATTTCCAAAATGGACCTATGGGTGCATGGGTTAAAACTTTAACTTCAACTTATTTAGAATTATTTATACAATTGTCTGTTATATATTTTGCAATATTTGTAATTATGTCTATTAGACGTGCTGGTGGAATACAGTTTGATCAAAAAGCTAGTGGAGCAGTTTGGCTATTTGCACATATATTTGTCTACATTGGACTTATACTATTTGCGAAGGATGCTCCTAAGTTTCTTAAACAAGCCCTTGGTCTTAAAGAAGATGGTGGAATATTCAGTGCACTAAAAGGAAACTTCGATGGTTTAAAATCTATCGGTGCGGGAGCTGCTGGTATTGTTGGAGGCGCTGTTTCTGGAGCAGTAGCTGCTAAAGAAAATAATAAGAATGTTGGAGCCGGACTTTTAAAAGGTCTAGGCGGTGGAACTAAAAATGCTGCTAGTGGTATTTTTGGTGGTAAAAGCTCTAAAGATATGATGGCAAGGAACCGTGCTTATAATGCTCAAAATTATGCTAATGCAGAAGATGATTCTAGCTTTAGAGGTAGAATGAAAGCTGGATTCCAAGACAAGATTGGCTTGAAAAATGATAAGCAAAAAATGGATGATAAGATGAAATATTATAATTCAGCAACTGATGCGATGAACCGTGTCACTAAAGCTTTTGATGGTAATGGAGATTATAAATTTACATACAAAGGTCCTGAAATCAGGGATAAGAAAACAAATCAAACTCTTCTTAAAGCAGGAGATAAGAAATCTCTTAAGGATATGAAAGATATGTATAATCGTGTACAATACTCTGGAGATAATGCATTAATTGAACAAGTTGATAAAGCTATGAAAGATGCTCAAGGAGACAGAGTTGATGAACTTAGAAGTATGGATCGTAGTCAAATTGAAGATAATATCAAGTATGGTGTAGATGGTTGGTCTAGTAATGACTTAGTTGCATACGACTCATTGAGAAGAATTCATGATGTTGCTCAAAAATATCAGGACGAACCAGAATTTACTCGTTTAGGTGGAACAGAATTTGATGATCCTAATACAAAATGGGGTCCAGACTGGAAGCATGATGCTGGTCAAGCTGGGAAAACAGCAGAACAAATTAAAAATAGTGATACATATAGTCAAGCAACAGCGAATGCTCAAAGAGTTAGTCAAAAGAATGATAAATAGGGAGTGTGATATAAGTGAATAATTATTTAATACCCGCTAATACAAAGAAAGGGCAATTAATATTAGGTTTATTTAGAAAATTTGACTTAATATTATTTGGTACAGGGGTTTTTATTACTATTGTACTGTTGGCAGCTATGCCGTTCACTTCTACGTGGACAACAGTATTGGTAATGTTACCTGCTGGTATATGCGGTTTTCTAGTTGTACCAGTCCCTTATTATCATAATATTTTAGTAGTTTTGATGGAATTATATGATTTTCTGACTACAAATCAAAAGTATGAATGGAAAGGTTGGTGTTATAAAGATGGCAAGAAGAGAAGGAAATAGTACTGAGGCTTGGATTCCTGTTAAGTCAATCCAAAATGGTATGATTATTACTTATGGTAATAATAAAGTTAGTGGAGTAAAAATATCTCCTAAAAACATATTTATATTAGATCCTCAGTCTCAAGATAATGTATTAATTAGTTTAAAGAACTTTTATAATATGATTGATTTTGAATTCTGGTTAGTAGTTGCGGATAGACCGGTTGATATATCAGTTTATATGTCACAACTTCAATTATTATTTAATGAAACTCAATCTCCAGCGATTAGAAAACTAATTATGCAAGATATAAATAAAGGAAATGATTTCATAAATAACAATATTGTTGATACTGAGTATTATTTCTTATTTAAAGAAAAAGATCCAGATGTAGTTCAAAAGAAAGTTAGAATGCTTATTAATGGATTAGCAAGTTGTGGACTTAATGCTAGTCAAACTAGTAATGATGACTTAAGAATAATTTTGGATAATTTCTTAAATGGAGGAACTAGATCAGAGTTTAGGACGGTGATGCCTTCATGAGTAGTTTAAGAAGTGAATTAGCTCCTAAGGGGTTACAATTTAATCCTAGTGATTTCTTTATTAGTGATAGATATGCAACTATTCTAACTGTTGTATCTTATCCTAAATATATTTCTCCAGGATATTTGTCATCATTAACTAATATGCCTGGTATAAAGGTTGTTGTTAAACACATACCTGTTCCATTTCAAACAATGGCAAAAATGTTAAATAAACAAATTGCTGATTTAAAAGAAAAATATAAAAATGAACATGATGAAACAGTTAAAGAAGAAATAAGACAAGATGCAGAAAGTTTGGAATATTTTACTTCTATGCTTGCTGGTAGTCAAGCTAGAATATTTGATTTCCAAATGCACATTATGATAACTGCTGAAACTAAAGAAGATTTAGAAATGAAAAAGGTTAATGTTAGAAACTATTTGGATGCAATGGAATTAAGGGCAGTATCGTTAAGATTTGAGCAAGAAAAAGTATTGAAATCAATCTTACCAATATTCCCATCACAAGATATAGAAGAACGTATTGGTACTCCAATTCCTTCTGTTACTATGTCTGCGATGTATCCATTTATATTTGATAGTTTAAAGGATCCAGGACTTTCATGTTTAATGGGAGTAGATTTCTCTGGAGGAGTAATCTTATTTAACCAATTTTTATATAAAATTCGTAAAGAAACTAATAGAAATAATGCTAATATGATTATTTTAGGTACTTCTGGTAGTGGTAAATCTACAGCTGCTAAATTATTACTTAGAAATCATATTAGAAATAATTGTCAAATAGTTGCAATCGATCCAGAAGATGAGTTAAGAGAAATTACTCAGACTTTTGGTGGAGATACTATAGATATTGGTAAGGGTGGAGAATTTGGACTTATTAATCCACTTGAAATAGTTATAGATGCTGATGAAGAAGAAATTAAGCAAGGATTAGGATATACAGTTTTAACTCGTACATTGCAATTCTTAAAAGCGTTTATGAAGTATTATGATTCAACAGTAGAAGAAGATGTATTAACTATGTTTAGTGAAGTTGTA
This sequence comes from Bacilli bacterium, assembly GCA_017510225.1. Classification (GTDB taxonomy): domain Bacteria; phylum Bacillota_I; class Bacilli_A; order RF39; family UBA660; genus CAJMSU01. The sequence continues at coordinate 32,720 of JAFWNS010000043.1, read as the reverse complement.
CAAGATACATATAAACGTTTTGGTATTGATTTTAATACTGATTTTTCTAATTTTACATCTAAAGACTATCCAACTTTTTCTGATGTTTATGCAACTATAAAAGGACGCTTAATGTCTATTACTGAACAAACTCAAGAAAAAGATATATTAGAGAGATTAGAGTTAAAAGTTAGACCTATTACTAAAGAATTAAAATTCTATTTCGATGGTCATACAACTTTAAGACATGATAGTGACTTTATGGTATTTAATATTAAAGAATTAATGAATACTGATTCTAATATTAGAAATGCATTATTCTTTAATGTATTAAAGTATGCATGGGGATTATGTCTTAATTATGATGTAGATACAGTAATGATGGTAGATGAAGCACATGTGTTATTAGGAGATCAAAATGCTTTAGGAGCAGATTTCTTAGCACAAGTTCAAAGACGTGCTCGTAAGTATAATACTGGTACTATTATAATTACTCAACAACCTAGTGATTTCTCAGCTCCGGCTGTAATTACACAAGGTAAAGCTATATTTGATAATGCTTCTTACTATTTAATTATGGGATTGAAGAAGCAAGCTGTATCTGATTTAAGTTTATTAATTGATTTGAATGATAATGAATGTGAAAGTATAAAACAATATTCTCAAGGAGAAGCTCTGTTTGTATGTGGAAATAGACGAATGAGAATAAATGTTGCTGTTACTAAAGAAGAATTAGATTCATTTGGTAGTGGTGGAGGACTATAGTTTTAGCAAGAAGTAGGTGATATAATGGCTGATAGTAATGATCAAAGACAAATAAAAAAAGCTCAAGAAAATGAAGCAGCAAAAGAAGCTACAGGTGTAGCTGCTAAAGGGGCTATTGATTATTTCACTGGTGGAGCTGGTGGAGCTGTTTATGATCAAGCCAAAAATGTGCCTGTTGTTGGTAAAAAATTAGATAAAGAAGAAGAAAAATTAGGAAAAACAATAAATAAAGCAACTGGTGGAAAATTCGGTAAAGCAGCAAAAAAAGCTAAGGATACAGGTCTATTAGATGCTGCCAATATGGCAACATCATTAGGATCTGGAGGAGCAGGAGCTGCTGGTAAGGGGGCTGGCGCTGCTGGTGCAGCCGGTAAAGGAGCAGGAGCTGCGCAACAAGCTGGTGGTCCTAGCAGTCATAATAATGGTAGAGCATTACTTAATAATATGAGAGGTAATGCTAAACCTAAAGATGACGAAGCAGAGAAGAAGAAACGAAGATTAAATAGAGCTATACAAATAGCAAAACATATTCCTATTCCACAGGTTAAGGCAGCTGCAGAAGTAGCTGATAAAGCTAATAAATTAGGTGCAGGAAATGCACTTTCTGGTGGTAATAAGAATAAAGATAATGGAGAAAAGAGCGGTTCTTTTAGTGCTAGTGGTTTTTTTAATAAAAAGAAACTTATTCTTATTGGAATTATTTCTTTTGGTTTTATTATATTATTATCTGCTCTTGTATCAGCTGCTGGTTCTGAATCATCTGGAACTGGTAGTGCTGTTAATGATGGTGTTTGTGTTGTTGATTATGTACAACAACAAAACAAAGAAAAATGTGATGATTCAAGTAAAACTGCTAAAGAGTTTTATAAAAGAGTTAAAGATGTAAAAAGTGACTATAGTGAACAAGGTAAAAAAGTTAAACCACTATATATTGCAGGTGCCTATTATGTAATTAGTACAAGAAAAAATGAAATTTATGCTTATAAATATCTGACTACTGCTAAAATAAAACAGTTAGCAGATTATATGTTTGATGAAAAAGATGGTGAATATACATTCAATGAAGAAACTTATGAAAAGAATTTAAGAGAAAAATTCTTTCCAGAAGTATTTCCAAAAGCAACAGCAGAAGAAAATAGAAAAATGGCACGTGAAGTTATTAATTATGTAAAAAACTTTGAGCAAATGTATGGTGTTGAAGAAGAGGATGATGAAGATGCTGAAGGATCTGGTTCTGCTCAAAGATTGGTTCAAGTAGCTAAGGATCAGTTAAAATCTTCAAATCCAGATAGATTTAATGATACTAATAATAAATATCAAAGATATATGGGAATTGTTGGACAACATTGGTGCGCTGCATTTGTATCTTGGTGTGCAAATGAAGCCGGTATTGCTCGTTCTATAATACCTCATAGTGCTGCTGTTGATAATTTTTATAGTTATTATGCAGTTCAAAAGCATGGTAAATTTCATTCTTTAAGTTCTGGATATACTCCAAAACCTGGTGATTTAATTATTTGGAAGGATGGACAAAATCCTAAGGGATGGTCACATATTGGTATAGTTGAAAAAGTACAGGGTGGTAAACTATATACAATAGAAGGTAATAGTGGAGATAAAGTATCTAGAAATATTTGGAATAGTGTAGCTGCTACTGGATGTACAGGTTTTGCAACTCCTGCTTATCCAAAAGGTTCAGCAACAAAACTTAAAGGGTCAACATATGCACAGAAGACATGGAATTTCTTTAGAGATAAAGGTGTTTCTAAAGAAACAACTGCTGGTATTATGGGTAACCTACAACAAGAAAGTGGTATAAATCCTAAGAGTCGTCAAGCTAATGGACCAGGTCGAGGTATTGCTCAATGGTCAGTTGGTGGAAGATTCAATACTCTAGTTAATAGGGCTAAGAAAGCTCATAAGAGTTGGGAAGACTTAGGAGTTCAATTAGACTTCTTATGGTATGAATTAAATGGTGGAGAAGCTACTACTAAGAGTGTGTTAAATAATAGATTTGGTGGTTTTAAACACTTTATTAAAAATCATGATGTAGATTGGGCAGTTAGAGCTTTTGAACAAAGCTTTGAAAGAGCAGGTAAACCAAATTATCCAAATAGATATAAATATGCTCATGATTTCTATAATAAATATGGAAAAAAATAAGGAGGAATAATATGAAAAAGAAAAATGTAAAAGTTGTATTACTATTATTAGTTATTTTAGGTGCTATTATAGCGACTATTTATCTTATTAATAAAGATGAAGATCCTTATTTTACAGAAGTTAGAGTTAGTGATGTAGATTTCAGAAATACTAAAATTTTAGATCTTAATAAAAATGAATTATCTGCCTTTTATGAAGATATAATTAATTATCTTAATAAAGAAAAATATAATTATTATAAAGTAATAACATTTAAAAAAGTTATTGAAGATGATAATAAATATATATATTTCTCATTAAATAATGAGTTTGAAACATTAATTGAATGTAAATATGATCCAAGTAATAATAAGTTTTATTGGAGTGGTGATACACTAGATACTAGTCAAACTACTCATTATACTAAAAAAACTTATTTAGAAATTATGAATCCTAAAAAATATAAAAAGGAAAAAGAGCTAGATGAGATGGAGAAGGCTAAACCTGATGATAATGATCAAGCTACTATGGATCCTAAAGATGGTGTTAGTGAATAGTTGATACCAACTTCAAATCGTGATAAAATAATTTAAGAAAGGGAGTAGAGATATGAAACTTAAATTTAGAGCAGATCCAGAAGATATTACTATTTTTGTAATTTTTGCTGTATTTTTACTTTATGTAGTGGCTATTGGTGTATTAAATGTTAATAGTTTTGCTACTGAAGGATATCTTTATGGATTAAATCCGTTCCCTGCCTTTGGGCCAAGATTTATCGTTGCGACACTTGTGTTATATGTATTAGTATTAGTAGGGCTTTTTGCTAGTGTTAGTTCCTACTTCTTTGATATGGATAAAGGTTTTGGTTTTACCACTGATAAAAAAGATAAAGGATATTCTAGATGGGCTAAAGATCGTGAAATTAAAGAAGAGTTAGATAGAGTAGAGATTAAACAAAAGAAATCTAAATCAGCAGGAGTTTCCTTAATTTTAAATGAAAAAGAAATGTGGGTAGATAATAGTGAATACCATTCATTAGTTATTGGTGCTACTGGTTCTGGTAAAACTCAAGCTGTTGTATTACCTTTAGTTTATAGTTTAGCTAAAAATAAAGAATCAATGATTATTACCGATCCTAAAGGTGAAATTTATGAAAAAACTAGTAATATGTTACGTAAAAAAGGATATCAAATATTACTTTTAAATTTCCGTGATCCACAAAATGGTAATGCTTGGAATCCTATGAGTTTGCCTTACCAAATGTATAAGGGTGGTAATCAAGATAAAGCTATTGAGTTACTTGATGACTTAGCATTAAATATATTATATGATGATTCAAATAAGAATGCCGATCCTTTCTGGGAAAAGACTTCTGCAGATTATTTTTCTGGAGTTGCTTTAGGTTTGTTTGAAGATGCTAAAGAAGATGAAATAAATATTAATAGTATTTCTCTTGCTACTACAGTTGGTGAAGAGAAATTTGGTGGTTCAACATATATTAAAGAATATTTTGCTGATAAAGATCCAGCTAGTGCAGCTGCAATTAATGCTTCTAGTACAATTATGGCTCCTACAGATACAAAAGGAAGTATCTTATCAGTATTTAAACAAAAAGTTAAATTGTTTGCATCACGTGAAAACTTAAGTGAAATGTTATCTCATAGTGATATAAATTTAGAGTCTATTGGTGAAAGACCAACAGCAGTATTTATAGTTATTCAAGATGAAAAGAAAACATATCATTCGTTAGTTACAATTTTATTAAAACAAATTTATGAAACATTAATTAGAGTTGCACAAAAACATGGTGGACAACTTCCAGTTAGAACAAATTTTATACTTGATGAGTTTGCGAACATGCCGCCTTTAAAAGATGTTACTACAATGATTACTGCGGCTCGTTCTAGAAAAATTAGATTTACAATGATTATTCAAAACTTTGCTCAATTAGATCAAGTTTATGGTAAAGAGGAAGCAGAAACTATTAGGGGTAACTGTGGTAATATTATTTATTTGATTACTACTGAGTTAAAGGCCTTAGAAGAAATTTCTAAAATGTGTGGTGAAGAGAAGTCTAAAAAAGATGATAAGACTGCATCTACGCCATTGGTAACTGTTTCTGACTTACAGAGAATGAAACAATTTGAAGTTGTTATTTTAAGACTTAGAAAGCAACCATTTAAGACTAAATTTACTCCATTTTATAAATTGGATTGGGGTGAAAAGTATCCTGTTGCTAAATATCCTCATAGAGAGAAAGAACAAGTTCATACTTTTGATATAAAAGAGTTTGTAAAAGAAAGAAAAAAGAAGAAATTATTAGATATGATGAATGCAAGTGCAGATAATACTATGGATGAGATGCCTATGCATAGGGGAATGATGGGACCTGGTCCAGGACTTCCTGGTATGGATAGACCATTCGATAATCCACCAAAACCTAGAGAAGAGGCTCCTGCGCGTAAACCTAGTCCTAGTCCTGTTGAAGAGGAAAAGGAAGATGAGTCTGCTACTTTTAATGTAGATGATTTAGTTAGAAAGATAGATGCTAAAATAGCAGAATTGGAGAAGGAAGAGGAAGAAGAGAAGAAAGCTAAAGGTATGACTCCAAGTGGAACTGTATCTGCGCCTGAAAAACCTGAAGTTAAATCAGCTCCAGAAAAACCTAAACCTGTTCAACCTGATGTTAAGAGAGAAGAAAAACCAAAGATTGCTCCTTCTACAGATCATTTAGTACTAGATGAAGAAGATGATGATGAATTCTTTGATGATTTTTTTGATAATTAATAGGAGGTATTATTATGGATGAAAATGATAATATTGAAAAAGAAATAACAGAAGATAATACTACTGATGAAAAAGAAGTTGTAGAAGAACTTACAGATGAAGACGAAGATATAAAACTTGAAGATGACGATATAATGGAAGATGAGTCTTCTGAAAAAACTGGTTTTTCATTACCAAGTAGTTTTAGTGGAGGCGGAAATGATCTTAAAAAAAGATTAATTCTTATTATGGGTATAATTTTAGGATTATTTCTAGTTATCGGATTGTTTATGGGAATTGCATCTATATTTAGTAAGCCTTCTTATACATATGAAGATGTTGAAGATATAATGAAGGATGCTGCTAAAGAGTATTTTGCAGATCATAAAAAAAGTTTACCAAAAGGAAAACAAGTGGTTGCAATCACTGATTCTACGTTAATTAAAAATGAGTATATGGATGAGATGAGTGAATACTTAGGAGAAGATACTAGTTGTTCTGGTAGAGTTACTGTTAAAAAAGTAGATGGTAAGTATGCTTATACTCCATACTTAAATTGTGGTTCTGAATATAATAGTACTGAATTACATAAAGCTTTAAAGAAAAAGATAGTTACTAGTGGAGAAGGTTTATATAGTGTTAATAATGGATATATATTCCGAGGAGAAAAAGTTAAAAACTATGTTAAAATGAATAAAAAAACTTGGAGAGTTGTTAAGATTAGTGGAAATAATGAAGTAATGTTAGTTTTAAATAGTGTATATGAGAATTCTTCAGTATGGGATGATAGATTTAATACTACAGAAGGATATAATTCTGGTATTAATGATTATAAAGCTAGTAGAATACGTGAATTTTTAAAGAAAACATATAGAGATAAAGATAAAGATACAAAGATTTTATCAACAGATGATAAAGCAAAGATGGTTAACTTTGATTTATGTATTGCTAAGAGAAAAGTAGGAAGTACTGTTAAAGATAATTCTATTGAATGTGGGGAAGTCTTATCTGATCAAAAAATGGGATTACTTACAGTTTCTGATTATATGTTTGCTAGTTTAGATCCAAAATGTACTAAAGATAATGATCCATCATGTCAAAACTATAATTATTTAGCAACTGATTATGAATGGGTTTTAGTTACTGCATCTAAAAACAATGATTCAGAAATATTCTATATTAGTAATACTGGTGAAATTTCTACTACAGAAGCAATGACATATTCTGATATTAGACCTGTAATCATGCTATCTAGTGATACTATGGTTAAAGGTGGAAAAGGTACTAAGTCAAAACCTTATATAGTAAGATAGGAATCTATAATTATTTAGATTCTTTTTTTTTCATATTTTATATTGGGGGTGTATAAGTATGGAAGAGTTATTAAAAATGAGTAATATAAATTTAATAGATATTAGAGATGAATATAAATTTAATAAATCTCATATTCCAAGAGCTATTAATATTCCTAGTAATTATTTAATTAATAATCCTAGTAAGTATTTGGATAAAAATAAAACATATTATCTATATTGTGATAGTGGGGTTATGAGTAATAAAGTTTCTAAAGAATTAAATTATTTAGGATATAATACTAAAAATGTTGTAGGTGGTTATAACTATTACTTGTTAATAAAATAAATATGTAATATAATTAGTTATAAGGTGATACTTATGGATATAATAAATTCATTTGTAGAATTTTCTACTAATTTTATTTCATCAGGTGGTATTTTATTTGGTTTCTTATTAGTATTAATAGAATCATTTATTCCTGTTTTACCATTAGCTGTATTTGTGGCATTAAATACTAATGCTTTTGGACCTGTAGTAGGAATATCTGTATCTTGGGTAGCAACATGTACAGGATGTTTCTTATCATATTTGTTATTCTATTATTTATCTGATAAATATTTATATCGTATATTTAAGGGTAAGTATAAAAAGAAGGTTAAAAGAGGGGTAAAGAAAATAAAAAATATATCCTTCTCGGGATTAGTATTATTAGTTGCTTTACCATTTACACCAGCTTTTTTAATTAATATTATATGTGGTGTAGCAGAAGTTTCTAAAAGAAAGTTTATCGCATCTATACTAATTGGAAAGATATTTATGGTAATATTTTGGGGTTATGTAGGTAAAAGTATAATAGAAAGTATGACTGATATTATGACAATTATTATTGTTTGTATTATGTTAGTAGCAGCTTATATTATATCTAAAATTGTTAGTAAAAGATTTAATATAGATTAGAGGTGTTTATATGGATTATATTATTATAGGATTATTAATTATTTTAATTGTTTTAGCAATTATTTCATTATTTAAAAATATTAATGAAGCTAGAATTACTGAAAGGCTTGGAAGACTTGAAGTTAATATGATAAAAGAGTTAGGTGAATTTAAAGATAATTTAAATAATAACTTAAATAGTGATTTTAATAAGTTAAATGATCAAGTAGAAAAGAGATTATTAGCTATTAATGAGAAAGTTAATGAAAGATTAGATCAAAACTTTGAAAAGACTAACAAGACTTTTATGAATGTTATAGAAAGATTATCTAAAATAGATGAAGCTCAAAAGAAAATAGAGAATCTATCTACTGATATTGTTAGTCTGCAAAGTATTCTAACTGATAAGAAAACTAGAGGTATCTTTGGAGAAGTTAATTTAAAACATATTTTAGTTAATGTATTTGGTGAGAAGAATGATAAGGTATATAAATTGCAATATACTTTAAGTACTGGGGTAATTGCAGATTCAGTAGTATTTGCACCAGAACCTTTAGGAACTATCGCAATTGATTCTAAATTTCCACTGGAAAACTATCAAATTATGGTGGATAAGAATTTATCTAATGATAAAAGGACTGCAGCAGAAAAATTATTTAAACAAGATATGAAGAAACATATAGATGCTATTAGTAATAAGTATATAATTCCAGGAGAAACTACAGATCAAGCTATTCTATTTTTACCAGCAGAAGCAATCTTTGCAGAAATTAATGCATATCACTCTGATATTATAGAATATGCTTATAAAAAACGTGTTTGGATAACTTCACCAACAACTCTAATCTCAACACTTACTGTAGTAGAAATGATTATTAAGAATATGGAAAGAGATAAATATACATCTATTATTCATGAAGAATTAAATAAACTTGGAATAGAATTTTCTAGATATAAAGAACGTTGGGATAAATTATCTAGAAGTATTCAAACTGTTAATAAAGATATCGAAAATGTATCTATTACTACAGATAAGATTACTAAGAAATTTGATACTATTAATAAAGTAGAAGTTAATAAATTAGAAAATAAAAATAGTAAATAATTTTACTATTTTTTTGTATATAAAAAATAAATAAAAGTATACTAAAAAAAGAAGTATCATAAACTTTAATATGAATAGAATACTAGGTATTATAATTGGTTATATACTTATGATTATTGGTTTTAGTTATTTTATATTATATTTAAATTTATTTAGTTTTGGTGTTAGTTTAAAAAATTATATTTGTTTTTTATTTACTAGGTATGAGTGTTATTTTTTTATAATTGGTTTTATAATGTTTAATTATTTTAAATATAGAAAGGGGATAAATAAATGATTTATATATATGATTTACTATTAAACTTCATTGATGATGATAGATTAATAGAATTTTATGAATGGGATAGTAAAGATGGGTTAGAACATATAAAGAAAATACCATTATTTAAAATATCCTCTATTGATATGAACAATATTATAAATAGTAATATAAAAGTTAGTAAGATGTTTTTAAATAAAATAAAAAATCAAACTATTGGTTATAAAAAGACCAGTAATATAAAATATGGTACTTTGTTTTGTGATATGAATAAAGTAGTAGGGGTAGAATTTAGTGATGATGGTAGTGTTATATGTAGAAGTAGTTTATTATTAGATGAAGAAGAAGATATATTAGATGAGGTATCTTTATTTGAAGATTATGATTTTAGTTATAAAGTATTAGATAATGTGGATAAAAATATTTTTTTAACAAGAAAAGAAGTATTTAAGAGAAGATATTTATTAAAAGAAATAGAAAGTATATATAAAGATAAGTATTATGATAAGTTTAATTATTTATATGAAGAAGTATTTGGTAAGGACAATAAAAAGATAGAAAATAAATATAAAAGAATAATAGAAGATATTAAAAATAATTATAATTATAAATATAATAATTTATATAATATAGTTAGATTAAGTTATCAAAAAAAATAGACTATTTAATAGTCTATTTTCATTGCTTTCTTAACTTTTTTAATAGTTTCTTCAGCTTTTTCCTTAGCTTTTTTATTTCCCTCACTTAGTACTTTATCTACAAGTTCTGGATTATCTTCATATTTTTTTCTTCGCTCTTTAATAGGTTTTAAGAATTTATTCATTTTTTCAATAAGTTCTTTTTTACAAGCTACACAACCACGTTCTCCTTTTTTACATTCATTACATATAGTATCTAAATTAGGATTATTAATAAGTTTGTGATAATAATATACCATACATACTGTAGGATCAGCAGGATCATCTTTTTTAATCTTTTTAGGATCAGTAACTGCACCCATAATTTTTTTTCTAATAGTATCTTCATCATCTACTAAGAAAATAGCGTTACCTAAACTTTTACCCATTTTTTCACTACCATCTAATCCTTTAACTCTAGTAGTCTTACTAAGTACTGGTTCTGGTTCTTTTAAAGTTTCACCATATATATTATTAAATTTTCTAACTATTTCACGGCATTGCTCTAAAAGAGGTAATTGATCATCTCCAACTGGAACTAATTCGCCATCAAAACATGTAATATCTGCAGCTTGTGAAACAGGATAACCTAAAAATCCATAAGTTATACTTTCGCCACTATTACCAAATAACTCTTTCTTTTGTTCTATTTCTGATTTAACAGTAGGATTTCTTTGTAATCTTGATACTGTTACTAAATTGGAATAGAATACTGTAAGCTCTGCAATTTCTGGTATAGTAGATTGTACAAATAAATTAACTTTTTCAGGATCAATTCCAATAGCTAATAAATCCATTGCTATTTCTTTAGTATTAATTCTAACTTTTTCAGGATCATTAAAATTATCAGTTAATCCTTGGACATCAGCAATCTCTAAATAGAAATCATAATCATCTTGTAATTTTAAATAATTTTGTCCTGCACCAAAGTAATGTCCTAAATGTAAATTACCAGTAGGACGTAATCCTGTTAATATAGTTTTTTTCATATTATCACTTCCTGTATTAATTTTATCATAAATAACTAATATTTAAAACAATTATGATATAATTTTATTAGGTGATTATATGAAAGTATTAACTATAAAACAACCGTATGCTTCTTTAATAATAGAAGGTTATAAAAAGTTTGAATTTAGAAGTTGGGAAACTAATTATAGAGGAAAAATATTAATACATGCAGGTTTATCTAAAGATAAAAATATAAATAAATTTACTAATTATAATCTTAATTATATATATGGGGCTATTATAGGAGAAGCAGAAATAGTAGATTGTATATTAGTAGATGAAGATTTTAATAAAAAATTAATAAAAGAAGATAAACTAATATATGGGTCTAATCATATTGGAATATATGCTTGGAAATTAGCTAATATTAAGAAATATAAAGAACCTATTTATGTTAAAGGTAAACTAGGTTTATGGAATTATGATTTACATAAATAGACATATATGTTATAATATATAACGATTTTTGAGGGGAGGATTATTATGAATGATTATTTAAGTAATATAGAAGATGCCAATTATTTATTTGATGAAAATGTTTTTAATTTAATTTTAGATTTATATAATAATCCAAAAAGAATCTTCAAAGATAATAAAACTATTAATGAGTATATTACAGATAATGGATTAGGTGGATTTATATTTAAATTACTTAATACAGAAATTGATTCTAAAACAAAAGATGAATTAAGAAAAAGAAATAATTATTTAGATAAGTTAAAACAAGATATGAAAAAGCATCCATATGTAGTAACACTAAATAATAAATGGATACGTGTAGATGGTATAAATAATGATAAAGAGTTTAATATTAATAATATAAAACATAGATTGTATATTTCTCCATTAAGAGAAGATTTATATGAGTTTTCAACAAAGCTATATGATAAGTTTAAAGAGAATAATACTAATTTTTCATTTAAAGTATTAGATGCGAAATATAGACAAGATAAGCAACATAGAAAAGATGCAATTACTATTTATGTTGATGATAATAATTTTAATGATGTATATAAGTCATTAGAAGAGTTTTCTTTAGAAAATAAACAATTAATAAGAAGATGTCATAAACCTTCAGTAATTGCAATGAATTTTAATAATTGGTTAGGTTATTCTAAAGAAGAGATTAATACTAGATATCCAAGTTCTTATACTGGTAATTTTGCTATATGTATAAAAACAGCACTAGAGAATTTTTGCTATGATTATTTAGGTAAAAAAGAATATAAAATAATGCCTAAGAAAGATAATATACATAATTATGAAAATATAGAATATAATGCAGAATCATTTTTTGAAAATAGTAATTGTTATGATTTAAGATTATATGAATTATCTAAAGAAATTATTAATAATGATAATAAAGATGAATTTTATAGCTACTTAGTAACTGCACTAAAAGTAAACAATTATGATATTAATAATTTTCCAGTTAGTAAGAAAAGAGAAAAAGTAAAGATAAAAAAACCTAATGAATAGAATAATATAATAGGTTGATAATATATATAGAATAGTAGGGTGGTAAAATGGTTGAAGTAAGTTTAATAAAATATCTTTCTAATAAGAAATTAGATTGGGTACAAATGTATTTAGTTTTAATTAGTTATGGTGCTGTAAGAGCAGACTTATTTTTAGAAAATAATTTTTCTGAGGAAGATGCTAAAATAATTAAAGAAGAGGTTAATAAATATGAAGATTTAGAAGAATTATATGATAAAATAGATAGAATTAAAATACAAAGAAGAAAAAGAAAAAAAGATAATTTAAATTCTATGTTACCTATAGAAGAATTTGGACCTTTTCCAAAAGAAGTAGAAGATGCTTTAAGAGAAAATGTAATTGATAATATGGATGATTTATTAACTCGTAAATTAAAAAAAGGTTCTGTAGATAGTCATGTTCAAGAATATTTAGATTTTATGAAAGAATGGTATGACTTTTCTCGTTTTGAAAAAGATGGTAAGAAATTGACAAAATGCAAGAAAAATAGTAAAATATAGTAGAAATCAATGAAGAAGAGAAGTAGGAACTATCCCTTGTTATAGAGAGCTAAAGTTTGGTGGAATTTAGTACAATATAGTTTTGAATAACACTTCTGAGTACTTAAAGAAATATAGTAGACTAAGTCGGTGATCCCGTTAAAGATCGTAAAGTGATTATAAGTAATTATAATAATTTGGGTGGTACCGCGGATACTAGTTTCGTCCCTTTATAGGGTGAAGCTGGTATTTTTTATTTATAAGGAGGATAATATGATAGATAAGAGTAAGTTAAAAGATTATGCTAATAAGTTAATGTTTGATATGGAAGATAGTGAATATGAGACTTTACAAGAAGAATTTGAAGTTATATTAAAACAAATGGATTTAATAGGTAAAATTCCTAATATTAGTGAAGTAGAACCAATGACTTTTCCATATAAAAATGAAGATGTTAATTTGAGAGAAGATGAAGTTAAAGATTATTTAACTGTAGGTGAAGTATTAGATAATACTAAGTATCAAGTTAATGATCAAGTTAAAGTTCCAAAGGTGGTGGAATAATGTATAGAGGAAAGAGTATTACTGAGTTAAGAGAAGTTTTAGATAGTGAAGAAGTAACTAGTGAAGAGTTATTTGAAGATGCTAAAAAATTAGCTAATTATTTTCAAGAAGATTATAATTCTTTTGTAACTATAATGGATGATTATAAGATTAAAAGAAGAAGTGATAGTTTTATTAAAGGAATTCCTTATGCATTAAAAGATAATTTTTCTACTAATGGAATACTTACTACATCATCATCTAATATCTTAAAAGATTATGTTCCTGTTTATGATGCAACTATATATAAGAAATTAAGAAAAGCAGGAGGAGTATTAGTTGGTAAAACAGTACTAGATGAACTTGCTATGGGTGGTACTGGTACTACTGCTCATACTGGAGTAGTTAAAAATCCTTGGGATATGATGCGAATGACTGGAGGTTCATCTGCAGGATCAGCTGCAGCTGTTGCTTTAGGTATAGTTCCATTCTCAATTGGATCTGATACAGGAGATTCTATTAGAAAACCTGCCTCATTCTGTGGAGTAGTAGGTTATAAACCAACTTATGGTCTTATTTCTCGTTATGGATTATTTGCTTTCGCATCTAGTCTAGATCATGTAGGAGTTTTATCTCGTAATGTAAAAGATAGTGCGATAGTTACAGACATAATTAAAGGTAAAGATATAAATGATATGGTTACTATTAATTATGATAAGAATTTAGTTGATTCTTTAGATAATGATATTAAAGGTAAGAAATTATTTTATATAAAAGAAATATGTGATAAGAGTCAATACATAGATAAAAACACTTTAAAAGTATTAGATGATTTTTATAAATTACTTGATAAGTGTAGAGAATTAGGTTTTATAGTAGAAGAAGTATCTATTGATAAAGCTTTATTAGAAGCAGTATATCCTACATATATGACTATTAGTTGTGCAGAAGCTACTTCTAATAACTCTAACCTTACTGGTATACAGTTTGGACCTAGAGGAGAAGGTAATTCTGTAGAAGAGATTATGTTTGATGCTAGAACTAAAGGTTTTTCTGAGTTAATTAAAAGACGTTTTGTACTAGGTAGTTATATATTACAAAAAGAAAATCAAGAAAAATTATTCTTAAATGCTTGTCGTGTTAGAAGATTAATAGTTGATAAAATAAATGAATTATTTAAAGATTATGATGGTATGATTCTACCTGCTAGTGGAGGAGGAGCTCCAACTTTTAAAGAGTCTTCTGAGAAACTATCAAGTAAATATTTACTTTTAGAAAATCATCTAGCTATAGGTAACTTTGGAGGATTCCCATCAATTACTATACCATTTACATTTAGTGATGAAATGCCAGTAGGTGTAAACATTACAGGTAGAGTTAAAGATGATGATTTAGTCTTAAATATGGCTAATAAAATAGAAAGTATTACTGGATATAAAGATATCTATTCTAAGGTAGGTGATATAGATGTATAAAGTAGTAATTGGATTAGAAGTTCATTGTGAACTTGAAACTAAGTCTAAAAACTTTTCATCTGCACCTAATCAATTTACAAAAATACCTAATATAAATGTAGGTACTGTAGATTTAGGATTACCTGGAATACTTCCAGTTGCCAATAAAGAAGCAGTAAAGAAAGCTTTATTTACTTCAATGGCTCTAAACTGTAAATTACCAGATGAAATAATATTTGATAGAAAGAATTATTACTATGCTGATTTACCTAAAGGATATCAAATAACTCAAAATACTAAACCAGTAGGTGTTGGAGGTTATTTAGATGTTTTAGTAAATGGTGAAGTTAAAAGAATTACTTTACATGATGTACATCTAGAAGAAGATACTGCATCTTTAGAACATCATCCAAATTATTCTTTAATTGATTATAATCGTAGTGGAATACCACTACTTGAAATAGTTAGTGATCCATGTATTGAAAGTGCTGATGAAGCTGTTAGATATTTAGAAGATTTAAGAGATTTATTCTTATATCTAGGAGTAAGTGAAGCTAAAAGTAATTATGGACAAATGAGATGTGATGTAAATATTTCTTTAATGAAAGAAACTGATACTGAGTTAGGTACTAAAGTAGAAATGAAAAATATAAATGCTTTTAATAATGTAAGAGCGGCTATTGAATATGAAATTAAAAGACAAAGTGAATTATTAGATAAAGGAGAAAAAGTAGTTCAAGAAACTAGAAGAATTGCTGAAGATGGAAAAACATATTCAATGAGAGAAAAAGTAGATGCAGTAGATTATAAATACTTTGTAGAACCAAATATACCATCTACTCCTGTAACAGATGAATTATTAAAAGAATTAAAAGATAATTTACCAGAATTAAAATTATCTAGATATCAAAAATATATAGATTTAGGATTAAGTGAAGAAGACGCTTCTACTTTATCTAAAGATAGAAAAGTTTCAGATTACTTTGAAAGAGTAATAGAAAAAAGTGATGTTAATACTACAGTTAACTTTATGACTACATCAATTTTATCTACATTAAATAAATTAGAAATATCTATTGATGAATTATTTATAACCTCAGATATGTTAAGTGGAGTAGTTGATTTAGTAAGTAAAGGAGATATTTCATTAGATCATGGTAAGAAAATTTTATATCAAGCTATAGATGAATCTAAAGATCCAAATGAATTAATTAAAAAAGCAGGTCTACACCAAATTAATGATGAAGAAGAGTTATTAGAATTAATTAAGTCTATTATGGATGAAAATAGTGAAGTAGTTAGACAATATGTAGAAGATGGTAATATGTCTGCTATTAACTTCTTTATAGGTCAAACTATGAAAAAATCTAATAGACAGGCTAATCCAAATAAATCTAAAGAAATAATTGCTAAAGAATTAGAAAGGAGAAAAAACGATGGAAAATAAATATAGAACAAAATATTGTGGAGAACTAACTGAAGCAGATATAGATAAAGAAGTGAAAGTTGCGGGATTTGTTGAAAATATAAGAGATCATGGTGGAGTTATTTTTGTAGATATTAGAGATAATACAGGAGTAATTCAAGTAGTTAGTAATGATGATAGTGTTTTTGATGGTATTACTCGTGAATCTAGTATTACTTTATCAGGTAAAATTAGAAAAAGAGGAGAAGATGACTATAATGAAAGAATATCTACTGGTACTATTGAGTTATTAGTAGAAAGTCTTGAAGTATTAGGTAAAGCCTCTAATGTATTACCATTTGAAGTAATGACTTCTCGTGATAGTGGAGAAGAAACTAGATTAAAATATAGATATTTAGATCTTCGTAATCCAAAAGTTAAAGATACTATAATTTTTAGAACTAAAGTAATAGATTATATGAGAGAAATAATGAAGGGTGAAGATTTCTTAGAAATAACTACACCAATACTTACTGCTTCATCTCCAGAAGGAGCTAGAGACTTTATAGTTCCATCTCGTAAATTTAAAGGAAAATTCTATGCACTTCCACAAGCACCACAACAATTCAAACAATTATTAATGTGTGGTGGATTTGATAAGTATTTCCAAATCGCACCATGTTTTAGAGATGAAGATGCTAGAAGTGATAGAATTTATGGAGAGTTTTATCAATTAGATTTCGAAATGTCTTTTGCAGAAGAAGAAGATGTTTTAAGAATTGGTGAAAAAGTATTTTATGATACATTTAAAAAATTCAGTGATAAAAAGATTACTGATACACCATTTCCTAGATTAAGTTTTAAAGAAGCAATGGATCGTTTTGGTACAGATAAACCAGATTTAAGAAATCCACTTGAATTAATTGATTTAACAGATGTATTTGAAGAAACTAGTTTTAGACCATTTAGAGGAGTTACTGTTAAAGGTATAGTTGTAGATGATATTGCATCTAAATCAAACTCTTGGTTTAATGAATTAGTTGATTATGCTAAAACAATTGGTATGCCAGGTATTGGATATTTTAAAGTAATGGATGATATGAGTTTTGCTGGGCCAATTGATAAATTCTTATCTGAAGATGAAAGAGAAGATTTAATAGAAGTTGGTAACTTAAAACCAGGTAGTGTTATATTCTTTATTGCAGATAGAAAGAATGCTGCTAAAAATGCAGGATTAATTAGAGATGAATTAGGTCGTAAATTAGAATTAATTAATGATGATGAATTTAAATTCTGTATAGTTAAAGATTTCCCAATGTATGAGTGGAGTGAAGAAGAGGATCAATATATCTTTACACATAATCCATTTAGTATGCCGCAAGGTGGAATGGATGCTTTAACTAGTAAAAAACCAGAAGAAGTACTTGCATATCAATTTGACTTTGTATGTAATGGTTTAGAAATGGCTAGTGGAGCTGTTCGTAATCATGATTTAGATATAATGAAGAAAGCTTTTGAAATTGCAGGATACTCTGAAGAAGAATTAAAGAATAGATTTAAAGCTTTATATGAAGCATTTAAATATGGGGCACCACCTCATGCAGGTATGGCTCCTGGAATTGATAGAATGTTAATGCTATTATTAGATGAAAAATCTATTAGAGAAACAATTGCATTCCCAATGAGTGCTGCTGGAAGTGATGCAATGATGGATTCACCTTCAGAAGTAACTGAAATGCAATTAAGAGAAGCTCATATTAAAGTAAGAGATTAATATATTGTTTTTAATTTAATAATAAGGTATAATATAAAGCGTTGGAGGGATATAAATGGCAAAAAAAGCAAAGAACAGTAATGTTCATGAAGTAATTATTAAAATTGAAGGAAAAGAATGGAAAGATGCTTGTGATAAAGCATTTGCTAAAAAACAAAAAAATGTAAAAATTGATGGTTTTAGAAAAGGTAAAGCACCTAGAAATATTTATGAAAAACACTATGGAAAAGATTATTTATTAGATGCAGCTGATTTAGTATTACAAGAAGCTTATGGTAAAGCTATGGAAGAATCTGATTTAATTCCAGTAGTACAACCACAAGTTGATTTAAATAGTATTGATGAAAAGGGTGTTGAATTTAAATTTACTATTACTACTAAACCAGAAGTTAAAGTTAAGAAATATAAAGGATTAAATATTCAACCAGAAAAGGTAAAAGTAACTGCAGAAGAAGTTAATCACGAACTTGGACATTTATTAGAAAGATATACTGAACTTGCTACTAAAGAAAAAGGTAAAGTAGAAGCTGGTAATGTCGCAATAATTGATTTTGAAGGATTTAAAGATGGAGAAACTTTTGAAGGTGGAAAAGGAGAAAACTATTCACTTGAAATTGGTTCTAATACATTTATTCCTGGTTTTGAAGATCAAGTTATTGGTATGAAAACAGGGGAAGAAAAAGACATTAATGTTACTTTCCCAGAAGATTATGGTGCTAAAGAATTAGCTGGTAGTCCAGTTGTATTTAAAGTTAAAGTAAATGAAATTAAAGAAAAGATTAAAAGAGAATTAGATAAAGATTTCTTTGAAGATTTAGGTATGGAGGGTGTTGACTCTGAAGAATCTTTAAAGAAAGAAATTAAGGCATCTATAAAAGCACAAAAAGAGGCAGATACTGAAAATAAATATGTTGATAAGATATTAGAAGAAGTATCTAAAAATGTTGAAGTAGATATTCCACAAGGAATGGTTGATGAAGAAGTAACTAGATTAATGGGAAGATTCGAAGAACAAATTAAGATGCAAGGAATTTCACTAGATCTATACTATCAATTTACTAAAACAACAGAAGAAGATTTAAAGAATCAATTAGAAAAAGAAGCTTACTCAAATGTTTTATATCGTTTAATGTTAGAAGAAATTATGAATCTTGAAAAAATTGAAGTAACTGCAAAAGAAGCAGAAAAAGAAGCAGAAGAATTAGCTAAGAAATATCAAATGAAAAAAGAAGAATTCTTAGCGCAATTTGGTGGATTAGATATGATTCAATATGATTTAGAAATGAGAAAAACAGTTGAATTATTAAAAGAATTAAATAAATAAAGGACATAGTCCTTTTTTATTTGTAATTATTTAATAAAAAGTATATTATTTGCTTGAAAATATTTTTATTTATTATATAATAGAAAGCAGTATTCAAATTTGGAGGTGGATAATCTATGAAGAATGAAAAAATACCCGTATTAGTATTAACTGATGTAGTTATCTTTCCAAATAATGAAGTTCGTATAGAATATGATGATACTTTTGATAAGAAAATAATTGATTTAATAGATGATAGTTTTGATAAGTTAATGATTATTGTTAATCCTATAGATGATCAAGATACAGGAGATATTACTAATTTACCTAAATATGGTGTTTTAGGACAATTAAAGTTAAAAATAAATGTTCCTAATGGTAAAACTAGAGTAGTTATAGAGGGAATAAAAAGAATTAGTGTTGGTAATTATGATTTTAATAATGGTGTATATGAAGCTAATTTTACTGATATAAAAATATCTGATAGTGATGATAAGAATTATTTTAATATTTTAATTAAATCTTTAGAAAGATATATATCTAAAGTTCCTTATATGAGTAATGCTATTATGAGTCAATTAAATAGTGTTAATGATTTAACTAATTTGTGTGATTTAATTGCGTCTTTCTTACCAGTTAGTTATGAGAAAAAGAAGAAATATATTTATACTACTAATGATATAGAAAGAGCTAAATTACTTATTAAAGATATGAATGAAGATTTAAAATTTATTGAATTAGAAAGAGAAATAGAATCTGAAGTAGAAAAAGAAATAGATGAGTCCCAAAGAGAATTCTTCTTAAGAGAAAAAATTAAAGTTATTAAAGAAGAACTTGGGGATGTTAATAGTAAAGATGATGAAGTAGAGATTTTAAGAAAGAAAATTAATAAATTAAAATGTAGTAATAAGATTAAAGAAAAAATGTTAAGTGAATTATCTAGGTATGAAACTATAAGTTCTAATTCTCCTGAATTAGGTATGATTAGAGATTATCTAGATTGGATGGTTTCACTACCTTGGAATAAATATACAAAAGATAATAAAGATTTTAATAGTGTTTCTGAAATATTAGATTCTACTCATTATGGATTAAAAGATGTTAAAACTAGAATATTAGAGTATTTAGCTGTTAAAGAAAATACTAATAACTTACGTAGTCCAATTATATGTTTAGTTGGTCCTCCTGGTGTTGGTAAAACTTCACTTGCTGTTTCTATTGCTAAAAGTTTAGGTAGAAAGACTGCTAAAATAAGTGTTGGTGGAATTAATGATGAAGCAGAAATAGTTGGACATAGAAGAACTTATATTGGATCTATTCCAGGTAGAATAATTCAAGGTATTAGAAAAGCAAAAACATCTAATCCTGTATTTATAATTGATGAAATAGATAAAATGACTAAAGGAATTAAAGGAGATCCAGCTAGTAGTTTATTAGAAGTATTAGATCCAGAACAAAATTCTAAATTCTCAGATCATTATATAGAAGAAGAATTTGATTTAAGTAAAGTATTATTTATCGCAACAGCCAACTATATAGATCAAATTCCATATGAATTAAGAGATAGATTAGAAATAATAGAATTATCTAGTTATACAGAATATGAAAAACTAGATATTGCTAAGAAACATTTAATTCCTAGAAGTTTAGAAGAACATGGATTAACTACTTTACAAGTAAATATAGAAGATGAAGCTATTTTAACTATTATTAGAAACTATACTAAAGAAGCTGGAGTAAGAGAATTAGATAGAATTATTTCTAGTTTATTTAGAAAAATAGTTAAAAAAATATTAGTAGAAAAAGAAGTAGTTTTCTATAATATAGATAATAAAAATATAGAAGAATTTTTAGGTAAAAAGAAATATTTATATGAAAAAAATAGTAAAGAAAAAGAAATTGGTGTAGTTAATGGTATGGCTTATACTGCTTTTGGAGGAGATATTTTACCTATAGAAGCTACTTTATATAAAGGAAAGGGTAAACTTACTTTAACAGGTTCTTTAGGGGATGTAATGCAGGAATCTTGTAAGATAGCCTATAGTTATATTAAATCTAATAGTAAGAAATTTAATATAGATGAAAAAATATTAAATGAAAGTGATATACATATTCATTTTCCAGAAGGGGCTATTTCTAAAGATGGACCATCTGCAGGTATTACTATAACTACTGCATTAATTAGTTTATTTAAAAATATTGCTGTAGATAAAAATATATCTATGACAGGAGAAATTACTCTTAGAGGTAAAGTTTTAGCTATTGGGGGATTAAAAGAAAAAATAATTGGTTCTCATAGAGCAGGTATTAGAAAAATTATATTACCTAAAGAAAATAAAAAAGATTTAGATGATATTCCAGAAGATATAAAGAAAGATATTAAATTTATATTTGTAGATAATTATAGTGAAATTTTTAATAAAATATTTAAAGGAAGTAATAAGAATGACTAAAGAAAATATGACACAAGAGGAAATAAATGCAAGAACTATAATAACTAGAGGTCTATTAGTAGCTATTATAAATGAAGGTTATGAAGAATATATAAATGATAAAACACTTCATTTAGATCTTATTAATAGTATTAGTTTTTTAATAGATCAAGATCCTTTCTTCTTTTCATTTTCTGATGTATCTAAATATGATTTTCAATCATTAGGGTATTATGTAACTAGTGATTATAGAGATAAGTATAATGATAATAGAGATTTATGTAATGAAGTAATTGGTAAATTAAATGGATTTAATGCATATTCTCCTAAAGAAAAAGAAAGTATGAGAGTACTTTATATGACAGAGCAACAAATGGATAGAGA
This sequence comes from Bacilli bacterium, assembly GCA_017510225.1. GTDB lineage: Bacteria > Bacillota_I > Bacilli_A > RF39 > UBA660 > CAJMSU01. Next base: position 10,510 of record JAFWNS010000043.1, on the reverse strand, counting down.
TAGAAATTTTTCAAGTTTAGATGATATGTTTTATTCTATTTTATATGATTCAGCTTTATTTCATGGTATAGTATCAGGAGAAATAGAAGAATTAGATAATTATGATAATATAATAGATTCTACAATATATTTATATAATAACTATAATAGTTTTTATGATGATGAAGCTGTTAGTAATAATAGTGTATGTTTAATGGATATGGTTATAGGTAATAGTAAGAAATTTTCTCCATTAAAAAAAGATGCTAAAACAATAAAAAAAGTTTTATTAAAAGAAAAATTAGAATACTAGAATAAGTATTCTTTTTTTTCATATTATTTATTAGGAGGGAAATATGAAAAAAATAGTTTCTTTTGATAAAGAGTTAGAATTTAATTCTATAATTGGAGATATTAATTCAATATCTTTAGATCATACTTTAAAATTTACTGATAGTAGTAATATTAATGGAGAATTCTTAATAAAGGGTAGTTATAAATTAAGTGAAGCTTCTAGATTAGAAAATAATTTTGAATTTAAGGTACCTGTAGAAGTTATACTAAATGAAGTATTAGATTTAGATAGTGTTAGTATTGAGATAAATGATTTTAATTATCATGTAGATAATAATGATACTTTAGTTTGTCATATAGAAATTAAAATAGAAGGAATAGAAAAAATAGATGAAGAAAAAGAAATCTTAGAAGAAGAAAATAGGGAATGTGATGATGATATGGATGAGATAGTTGAAGATGATATTAAGGCAGTAGAGACTGATTCAGAAGATGAATCTAATATGGAGTCAATTTTTTCTACATTAAATGATAGTGATGATAATTTTGTGGCGTATTCTGTTTATATAATGAGAGAAAATGATAGTTTAGGTAGTATACTTGATAAATATAACATAACTAAAGAAGAATTAGAAAACTATAATGATTTAGATAATATAGGAATAGGTTCTAAAATAGTAATACCTTATAGTGATGAATAATATAAATAAAATATCTTTTTGTAATGGAGAAAAAATTATTAATACAAATACTGGTAAATATATAATAAAAGAAGGTAATAATAGTAATATTTATAATTATTTACGTAGTAGGGGTTTTAATAATTTTTTAGATGTAGAAAAAAGTATTAATAATAATGAAGTATATTTATATAGAAATGATAATTTAAAAAAAGAAGATAAGGCTATAGATTTAGTTAATGTTTTTAGTATGCTTCATATAAAAACAACTTCATATAAAGAAATAAATTTAGATAAAATAAAACAAGTATATGAAGATACTAATAGAAAGTTAGATGAATTATTTAGATATTATTATAATTTACAAGATAAAATAGAGTCTAAAGTATATATGTCTCCTGCAGAATATTTATTAATTAGAAATATTAGTAATATATATAAGTTTTTAAATAAATCTAAATATTATATAGAAAAATGGTATAACTTAAAAATAAAACAAACTAGGGAACGTATTGTTTTATTACATAATAATATTTCTTTAAATAATTTTATTGATGATAAAGATTTATTATTAAAGAATTGGGATAAATCTAAGAAAGATTGGGTAGTATATGATTTTTATAATTTTTATAGAAATAATTATAAAGATTTAGAATTTAGTTCTTTATTTAGTATTTATCAAAGTAAATATAAATTTAGTATAGATGAGGTGTTATTATTTAAATCATTAGTTTATAAAGTATGGAAGATTGAATTAAATAGTAGTAATTATAATAATTGTGTTATGGTTAATGATTTAGTAATTTATTTAGAAAAGACTAATAATTTATTTTTAGAATATGATAAGAAACAACAAGAAGCAGATAAAGATAAATTCAAAGAGAAGAATAATAACATTGAGTCTAGTAGTAATAAAGAGTAATAGTAATAATTGATACATTATAACTATGAATGTTATTACAATACCTAGTAAATAGAAGATATTAGATCTTCTTTTTTGTTTACAGTAATTACATCTACAAAATAGTTGATGTTTTATTTTCATCTAAATCACCTATAATATTTTATGTATTTAGTATTTTTTAGTGAAAAATTGTGTTATAATAATTTTATATTTAAAGATGGAGGTTAATTATGGAATTAAAAGGAAGTAAAACAGAACAAAATTTAATGACTGCTTTTGCAGGAGAATCTCAAGCTAGAAATAAATATACTTATTTCGCTAGTAAGGCTAAGAAAGATGGATATTGTCAAATAGCTGCATTATTTGAGGAGACAGCTAATAATGAAAAAGAACATGCTAAAATGTGGTTTAAAGAATTAAATGGAGGAGAAGTTCCAACTACTACTGAAAATTTAAAAGCTGCTGCAGAAGGTGAAAATTATGAGTGGACTGATATGTATGATGGGTTTGCTAAGACTGCAGAAGAAGAAGGATTTAAAGATATTGCTCAAAAGTTTAGAATGGTAGGAGAAATTGAAAAACATCACGAAGAAAGATTTAAAAAACTACTTAAGAATATAGAAGATGAAGTAGTATTTTCTAAAGATGAAGATGCTATTTGGATTTGTCGTAACTGTGGACATGTTGTTGTTGGTAAGAAAGCTCCACAAGTATGTCCAGTATGTGCACATCCACAAAGTTATTTTGAATTAAAGAGTGAAAACTATTAAAAAATAAAGAGTATTTTTACTCTTTTTTTGTTTGAAATAGAAAAAATGTGTTATTCTATTATTAGAGGTGATTATATGAAAAAGAATAGTTGGTTAAAGTATTCTAAAAAAGATATTAAAGAATTAAATAAAGTATGTGATGGTTATAAAGATTTTTTATCAAATAATAAAACTGAAAGAGAATGTGTAAATACTATAGTTAATTTAGTAGAAGAGAATGGTTTTAAAAATTTAGATGATTTAGTAAATTCTAATACTAGAATTAAATGTGGGGATAAAGTATATGTTAATAATATGAATAAAGCAGTTGCTTTATTTGTAATTGGTAAAGATATTATTAAAGATGGTATGAATATATTAGGTGCTCATATTGATTCACCAAGAATAGATTTAAAAGCTAATCCTATGTATGAAGATGAAGGTTTTGCTTATTTTGATACACACTATTATGGTGGAATTAAAAAATATCAATGGGTTACTTTACCACTTGCAATACATGGTGTAGTAGTTAAAAAAGATTTAGAAAAAATAGATATAAATATTGGAGAAGAAGATAATGATCCTGTATTTGGTATAACTGATTTACTTCCTCATTTAGCTCAAGATCAAATGGAGAAGAAAGCTATCAAAGTAATTGAAGGTGAAAAGTTAGATATATTAATTGGTAGTAAGCCATTAGATGATAAAAAAGAAGCTGTTAAGAAAAACATATTAAATATATTAAAAGAAAAATATAATATTACAGAAGAAGATTTCTTATCTGCAGAATTAGAAGTAGTACCTGCAGGTAAGGCAAGAGACTTTGGCTTAGATAAATCAATGGTAATGGGATATGGTCAAGATGATAGAGTATGTGCTTATACATCTTTAATTTCATTCTTAGATTGTCCTAGTACTGATAAAACAATTAGTTGTATTTTAGTAGATAAAGAAGAAATAGGTAGTGTTGGTGCTACTGGAATGCATTCTAAATTTTATGAAAATGCCATTAGTGAAATATGTTTATTATTAGGTTATGATAGTTCTGTTTCTACTAGTAGAGTATTAAGTAATTCTAAAATGTTATCTAGTGATGTTAATGCTGCTTATGATCCATTATATGCAGAGGTTATGGAGAAGAAAAATTCATCTTTCTTTGGAAAAGGTATGGCTTTTTGTAAATTTACAGGAGCTAGAGGAAAGAGTGGTAGTAATGATGCTAATGCAGAATATATTGCTAAATTAAGAAAGATTTTAGATGAAGATAATGTTTCATATCAATTTGCAGAATTAGGTAAAGTAGATATTGGTGGAGGAGGAACTATTGCTTATATCTTAGCTAATCATAATGTAGAAGTTATAGATAGTGGAGTAGCAGTTCTAAGTATGCATGCACCATGGGAAATAACTTCAAAAGCAGATATTTATGAAGCTTATAAAGGTTATATTACATTCTTAACTAAGTGCTAAAAGAAGACTTGTCTTCTTTTTTATTGACAATAAAATGTTATTTAATTATTTTCTTGTATTAAAAAGTGATTATTTATGATAAAATATAGATAGAGGATGTGATATTATGACTAAGAAAGAAGATAAGAAAATTCCAGTAAAGAATTATGTTATTTTAGGTATAATATTTTTAGTATCTATTGTTTTAGTAATTTATTTATGTAATTGTTATAAGGTATATGATGAATCTCAAAGACAAATACCTGTAGTTAGAGGGCATTTATCAGAGATAACAGAAAGTGAAATAGATTCTTATTTAATGGAAAATCCAACTACAGTACTTTATATGTGTACAGCTAGTAGTTTCGAATGTCGTAATTATGAAAAAGATTTTATTAAGTTAATTGATGATAAAAATTTAGTTAATTCTATAATTTATATTAATTTAAGTGATTCTAATATGGATAGTTTTATAAATAATTTTAATAGGAATCATAAATATAAAGAAAAATTAACTAATAATTATCCAGCATTCGTAGTATTTGAAGATTCTAAGGTTACTAATATATTACAAGGTAGTGAAAAAGAAAAACTTACTATTTCTAAAACTAAGAGTTTTCTAGATCTTAATAAAATAGGAAAATAATATGAATAATATAGTATTATTTGAACCAGAAATACCACAAAATACTGGTAATATAATGAGAACTTGTGTCGCAACTAATACTAAACTACATTTAATAAAGCCTTTGGGCTTTTCTTTAGATGATAAGTATTTAAAAAGAAGTGGTGTTAATTATATTGATAAGTTGGATTATGAAGTATATGAAAACTTTGATGATTTTGTAAGTAAGAATAAAGGTATTTATTATTACTTTACAAGATATGGTAGAAAACCACATACTAGTTTTGATTATAGTAATAAAGATAATAATTTATATTTTATATTTGGTAAAGAATCAACTGGTATTCCAAAAGAAATATTAAAGAATGATTTGGATCATTGTATGAGAATACCTATGACTGATAATGTTAGAGCTTTAAATGTATCTAATAGTGTAGCTATTGTTATATATGAAGCTTTAAGACAACAAGATTATAATGACTTATTAAAAGAAGAACCACATAAAGGTAAAGATTACTTAGAAAAGTAATCTTTTTTTGTATAAGAAAATATAAATTTCTTCAATATTTAATTGGGAGGGATTTATATCGCAAAATATAAAGTAGAAATAAGTGGTATTGATACTAATAATATAAAAGTACTTAGTAATAAAGAAATGAAAGTTTTATTTAAGAAAATGCATGAAGGTGATTTATTTGCTAGGGATTTGTTAGTAGAAGGTAATTTAAAATTAGTTTTATCTATATTAAAAAGATTTAATAATCGTGGAGAGAATATGGATGATTTATTTCAAATAGGTTGTGTAGGATTATTAAAAGCAATAGATAATTTTAGTTTAGAACATGATGTTAAGTTTTCTACTTATGCTGTTCCTATGATATTAGGTGAAGTTAGGAGATATTTAAGAGATAATAATAGTATTAGAGTTAGTAGATCTTTAAAAGATATTGCTTATAGAAGTTTAAAATATAAAGAAGAATATTTATTAAAAAACGGAAGAGAAGCAACTATAGAAGAAATAGCTAATTACTTAGATTTAAAACCATTTGATATAGTTAATTCATTAGAGTCTTTAAGAGAACCTATTAGTATGTTTGAACCAATATATTCTGATGGAGGAGATACTATATATTTAGCTGATCAATTAGAAGATAAGAAAGAAAATAGTGAAATTTTTTCTAATAGGATTGCGATAGAAGAAGCTATTAGTAAACTAGATAGTAGAGAAAAATATATTTTAGATGAAAGATTTATAATAGGAAAAACACAAATGGAAATAGCTGATGAATTATGTATTAGTCAAGCTCAAGTATCTAGAATAGAAAAAGGAGCTATAAAACAGTTAAAGAAAGTTTTAAAATAATATGCATATAATTTATTAGGTGATATTATGCGTTTATCTGATTTACAAAATAAACATATAGTAAATGTTGTTGATGGTAAAAATATAGGTAATATAATTGATGTTGATATTAGTCCTGAAGGAGTAATAGAGTATTTAATAATAGAAGCTAATAAGACTATGTTTTCTTTTAATAGAGAAGGGGAAACAAAAATAACTTGGAAGAATATTACTAAAATAGGAGAGGATGTTATTTTAGTTAATTCTAGATTATGAAGAAGTATTTAATAAAAAGTTTTTATTTACTATTATCTGTGTTTTTAATATCTTTTTTTTTAGTACAAATATTTAGTGTAAAGATTAATCCAATTTTATATAAGTATTTAAATTTAGAAGTAGAGAGAATTACTTCTAATGTTGTAGATGGTAGTATAAATGAATTGTTATCTAGAGAGTTAGATAAAGATTTATTTGTTTTAGAAAAGAATAGTAAGGGAGAAGTTGAAATAATAGATTATAATACTAAAAAAGTTAATTTATTATTAAATAAAACTTCTAATATGATTCAAAATAAACTTATTTTATTAGAAGATGGTAAGTTAGATAAATTTATGATATCTGATATGTTTAGAGGTAATAGATTTCATTATATAAAAAGTGGAGTAGTATGTGAAATACCAATTGGATCATTAAGTAATAATGGTTTTTTAACTAATATAGGACCTGTTATACCTATAAAGATGTCTTTTTTGGGACAAGTTAATTGTAATTTAAAGACTAGAATAAGAAATTATGGTATTAATAATTTATATGTAGAAATATATTTACATGTAGAAATAAAAGAACAAATATCTATGCCTAAAATGTCTAAGAATACTATTATTAAAATAGATTCTCCACTTACTGTTAAAATAATACAAGGGGTAGTACCTAAATATTATGGAGGTGTTTTAACTCAAGATTCTAATATTATTTCTTTACCAAAAAGTAAGTAACTATGATATACTAAAATATATAAGAGGTGTATATATGAAAAAAGTCAAAATAAATGAAATAGAATATGAGTTGGTTAAAGATGATGATTGTTTTGATCTTGATGAAATAGTGGAAAAATTAAAGGATATTGATTATTTTAGTTCTTTTGACTATATTTTTGGTGATTATTCATATGATAAAGTTAGATTAAAGGGATTTTTAGATAAAAAAAATCCAAAAGTTAAAGAAATTAATAACATAGATAATTTAGAAGATTATAAAAAGAATTATTGTAGTTTTGGGTGCAAAACTTTCTTATTAAAAAAAGTAGATTAATACTTGTAATTATTTTAATTTATGGTAAAATTGTATTATATGAATAATAAGGGAGGATATAAATATGGAAAATAATGAAACTAAAGTAATGACAATTGTTAAAGAAGATGGTTCCAGAGAAGAAGTTAGCGTAGTTTTAGCTTTTGAATTCAAGGATACTGGTAAAGAATATGTTGTTTATACTAAAAATGAAAAAGATGAAAATGATAACGTTACAGTATATGTATCAAATGTAGATCGTTCTTCAGGAGAAGCTAAACTTTTAGGTGTTGATGATGAAGATGAATGGAACAGAGTAAAAGATGTATTACGTGAGCTTTCAAAGGCTGAATAGTTAGGGGGCTTGTGTGATATGAATTATGAATTAAAAGGGTTAAGTGATTCTGGTTATACTTTAGCTAGTCAATCACGAAAAATTAAATTAAGGCAAGTTTCTTTTGCTAATGTTTTTGGTAAATGGAAAGCAGTTTCTGCTGTTCCAACTAACGTAGAAGTTCCTGTACAACCAACTCCAGTTGAGGAAAACAATTTTGTTGCTCCAGTAGAGCCAGTTGTTGGTGTAGAAAATACTGATAGTGCTGTTGAGGCACCAGTTGAAAGTGTAATTAATAAACTACCAGTTGGTGTTAGTACTTTATCAGGATTAATTGTATTAGTAGATACTAATTGGGGAGCTTTACCAACACTTAAAAGAAGAGTTTTAGCTATAAGCCAAGAAATGTTTAATAATATAAATAGTAATGTTAATAAATCTGTGGCTGCTCCAGTTGATGTTCCAGAAGAAGCTCCAGTAGTGGATGGTGTTGATTCAATTGATGAAGAAGAAATTAAGCAAGCAGTTAAAGATGCATTTGATAAAATAGATTTTAGTACTCCTGCAGTAGATAGTATTAAAACTGATACTGCTGTTGAAGAGAATAATCAAGCAGTTAAAGATGCTTTTGATCAAATAGATTTTACTCAACCAGCAGAAGAAGATATTGTTATTTCTCCAGAAGAAGTTAATAATACTGTAGTTGATACTGATGATATTTCATTCTCTTATGGAGATAATAATGATACTAAAGATGAAGAAGTATCTATTGATTTTGATAATACTGCAGATGAAAGTACAGATGCTGATATTAATCAAACTCCTGATAACAGTGATATAGATAATGGATTATTTAGTTTTGAAGATATCAATTTTGATAAAATAGATACTGATACTAAAGATGATGTAGTTTCATATTCTATAGATGATAATAAAGCAGGTGAAGTTAGTTCAGTCGAATTAGATAGTTTGCTAAGTGAAGTTAAAGAACTTAAAGCAAAGAAAGATGAACAAGATAGAAAAACTGCATCTGCAGAGAAATTAGCAACAGAAAAAGAACAAGAAAAAGAAAAAGCAAAGGCTGATTTCATTAAATATAAATCTGAAATAAAAGAAGAACTTGATAGGAGTAAGAAAATAGAGGAAGAAAATTTAGAAAGAGCAAGAAAAGCTGAAGAGTTTACAACAGCAATTTCTAATATTATGAATTCTAACTCTGATATTTCAGTTAACTTTTAATTAGAAGAGAAAGTATTTTCTCTTTTTTTTTGCATAGAATTTATTGAGTGATTAATATGAAAAATTATATGGATATTTATGATGATATTGTTAATAATAAGTATGTAGTTTATAGTTACGATAAAGATTTGGATAGATCTAATTGGATATCTTTATGGAGTAATAAACTTGATTATTACGAATATCAGCAATTACATATTAAAAACTATAATTATATTTTAGAAAGTTTTAATTATTATTTGGGATTAGCAGAAAATGCTATTTCATATATTAGATATAATTTTTATGATAGTTATATGCCTTTAGTTATTAGTCATAAAAGAATTAAAGAAAAAAATTATTATAATCCAACTAATTTAATTCTTGATTATAGAGCTAGAGATATTAGTCAATATTTAAAATATATATTTTTTAATAATAAGTATTTAGATTTTAATTTCAATAAATTTTTTAAAGAACTTAATTTAAGTAGAAATGATTATATATTGATTTATGGTAGGTTGTTATTTCCATGTTTTTATTTTGATTTATATGATGAAATAATTATTAATAAATTAGATCAAAAAAAAATAGTTTCTATTGTAAATAGAACTATAGAATATGAAAATTATTTAAATTTAATTCATAGTGAAATTTCTAAATTTGTTGAAATCCCAAAAATTGATTGGTTATAATTATGAAATGTTTTTAACTTCTTTAATTTCAGGTATTTCATTTTTTAATAATTCTTCAATTCCATCACTTAGTGTGACATCTAACATTTGGCAATCAGCACATGCTCCAGACATTCTTACATAAACGATGTTATCTTCATATTTTACAAATTCAATATTTCCACCATCATTTACAATAAATGGTCTTATTTTATCAATTAATGATATGATTTTTAATTCGATGTTTTCAGCCATATATATCACCAATATCATTATAACTTTTTTATTTATTTTAGTAAAGTATTTGTGATAATTAGCTTTTAATGTTATAATTATGCAAGAAGGTGTTAGTATGACTAGGTATAAAAAAGGAGATGTAGTAACTGGTGTAGTTACTGGAATAGAAAAATATGGGATTTTTGTTGGATTAGATGATTATAATAGTGGTTTAATTCATATATCAGAAATATCTGATTCATTTGTTAGAAATCCTGCAGATTATGTTAAAATAGGTGAAACAATTAAATCTAAAGTAATAGAAGATGAAGACCTTGATTCTTTTCAAGTTAAATTAAGTATTAAAGATTTAGATTATCGTTTAAATAGAAAAAATAAAAATAAAATTAAAGAAACAAAATTAGGGTTTTCTACATTGGAAAAAAAGTTGCCAGAATGGATAGAAGAAAAGGATAAAGAACTAGAAAAAATAAGTGAATAATGCCAACTGTAAAAAATAAAAAAAAGTCATTGATAGTGTTGACAAAATACGTATAAATTGGTATATTTAATACTGTCAATTGGTTTGTACGGACGATTAGCTCAGTTGGTTAGAGCACCTGCCTTACAAGCAGGGGGTCATAGGTTCGAGTCCTATATCGTCCACCATTATGCCGAAATAGCTCAATTGGTAGAGCAACTGATTTGTAATCAGTAGGTTCCGGGTTCAAGTCCTGGTTTCGGCACCATTTTTTT
>JAFWNS010000042.1 GCA_017510225.1 Bacilli bacterium | reverse complement strand
AGAAAAAGTATTTAATGATTTGGTAGATACTATATGTAAATATAGTAATATAGATAAAAATAATTCTAATATTATAGAAACACCAGATAGATTATATAGAATGTATAAAGATGAATTATTGATTGGATATAAGAAAGATCCAAAAGACTATATTAAATTATTTGATAAAAAAGATAATACTGATTCTATACTTGTAGTAGAAAACATACCAGTTAAATCTTTATGTTCTCATCATTTGTTACCTTTTTTTGGAGAAGCAAAGATAACTTTAAAGTACAAAAAGAACTCTAAAGTATTAGGATTAAGTAAATTCTATAGAATAGTAGATAATTTTTCTAGAAGACTACAATTACAAGAAGATTTAACTAGTGAAATAGCTAACTTTCTATATAATAATTTATCATTAGAATGGATTAAAGTAGAAATAGAGGCTACTCATACATGTGTTAGTCTAAGAGGAGTTAATTCTATAAATAATAAAGTTAGAAGTGAAATAGAAGTAGGGGATTACAATGAATAAAGTAGATTCTAAAGATTATTTAGGTAAAACTATAAGTATAAAAATAGATAGAAAACTAGGTAGTAAACATCCAAAACATGGTTTTATATATACTGTTAATTATGGATATGTACCTGATACTATTAGTGGTGATGGCGAAGAATTAGATGCTTATTTATTAGGAGTATTTGAACCAGTAGAAGAATATACTGGTAAAGTAATTGCTATAATACATAGAACTAATGATAATGATGATAAATTAATAGTAGTAGATAAAAATAATAATTATACAGATGATCAAATAAGAGCATTAACAGAATTTCAAGAACAATACTTTGAATCTATTATAATAAGGTAGGTAATTATGAAAATAATTGAATATGAAGAAAAATATTTAGAAGATATAAAAGAATTATTAGTAGAATTAGAAGAATATATTATATCTATTGATAAAGATGGTTTAGATAGAATACAAGAAGATTATAAAGATAAGATGGCTTTACTTGATTTAGAGGAAGTAAAAAATAATGATGGTAAATGTTATATTGCATTAGAAGATAATAAAGCTATTGGTTTAATAATGGGTATTATAACTAAATATGATGAAAATGATTATTTAGATTATAAATGTCCTAAAAAAGGAGAAATTACAGAGTTAATTGTTACTAATAAAAACAGATCTAATAGTATAGGTAAAGAATTAATAGAAAGAATAGAAGAATATTTTAAATCTATGGATTGTGAATATATAACAGTAGATGTATTTGCTTATAATGACAAAGCCATTAAGTTTTATAATAATAGAGGATATCATACTAGAATGTATACAAATATAAAGAAAATAAAGTAGGTGATTATATGAGACAACCACATCAAATATTAGCTTTTCCATATAAAAAAGATAAAGATGAATATTTATATGGAATATTTTGTAGAGCAGGAAATAAAGAAAGATGGCAAGGTATTGCAGGTGGAGTAGAAGAAGGAGAAACTTATTTAGAAGCTTGTAAAAGAGAAGCAAATGAAGAAGCTAATATTAGTTATAATGCACCTGTAATAGAATTAAAATCTACTAGTACTATACCAGTACCAAATATAACTAAAGAGTTTATTTGGGGAGAAGATATTTATTTAATCGAAGAACACTGTTTTGGGATAGACGCTAGTAATGAAGAGATTAAACTATCAAAAGAACATACTAAAATGGAATGGTTAAAATATGAAGCTGCTATTTCTAAATTAGAATGGGATAGTAATAAGCATGCTTTATGGGAATTAAATTGGAAACTTATAAATAATAAAATGGAGTGATAAATATGAAAATCATATATTATGTACATGGTACAACATATGATAATGCATCTAAGAAATGTAGTGGCTGGAAGCAAGTAGAATTAAATGATTTAGGTAAAGAACAAGCAGTTAATTTAGGTAAAAATACTCCATATAAATTTGATGTTTTATTTACATCAGATTTAAAAAGAGCAATGGATACTGCAAAGTTAGCTTTTCCTGAATTTGAAAGTATACAAGATAAAAGATTGAGAGAATGTAACTATGGAGATTATGATGGTGGAGATAAAAATTTAGTTATATATGAAGATCATATAGATGAACCTTTTCCTAATGGGGAATCTTTAAAAGATGTAGAAAACAGAGTTAAAGAGTTTTTAGATTTTATAGAAAAAAACTATAGTGATAAAACAGTAGGTATAATTGCTCATAGAGCACCTCAATTAGCAATACAAGTTTTAACACAAAATATTACTTGGGAAGAAGCTAATGAAAATGATTGGAGAAAAACAGGAGATTGGCAACCAGGATGGCAATATACACTAAAGAAAAAATAGGAGAATAATATGGAATATGAAGTAAGATTTTATTTAGAAAAAGAAAAAATAAACAAAGTAATAAAGTTATTAGAAAAAAAAGTCTAAATAAAGGATTTAGATAAGAGAAAGGGTAATTATAATTATGGAAATCTTAGACTTATATGATGATAAGTTTAATAAAATAAATGAGACTATAGTAAGAGGAGATATACCTAGTAAAGGTAAAAATATTATGTTATCAGTTTCATTTATAATAAATAAAAATAATGAATATTTAATACAAAAAACTTCTAAAGAAAAAGGATCTAAATATTCATCTACTGGAGGACATGTTACACATAATGAAGACGCTCTAAGTACTATTATTAGAGAATTAAAAGAAGAATTAGATATAGATACTAATTCTAATAAAATAAAACATATAACTACATTTAAATATCCTAATAAAAGTTTAATATTTAATGTCTATTTATTAGAAATTGATAATATAAATAATATAAAACTACAACACGAAGAAGTAGAGTCTATAGAATGGATGAATAAAGATGAAATAATAGAGTCAATAAATAATAATAAATTCTTAGAATCTCATGCTTATATATTTAATCATTATATTAGTAAGTAAACTTTACTTTATTAGACACTGATTTATTGTGAAATGTTTTGAAATATAATATAATACTTATAGAGTATTATATTTTTATATAATTGATTTTTTTGTTAAAATGTGTTATAATATGACGCAATTAATGAGGGGGAAATATTATGAACAATAAAAGTATTATTCGCAATTTAGAAGTCAATGAAGCAAAACAAAGCGAATTGGAAACTGCTAAGTTAAAAGGAACGTTAACAGGTTATCCAAGTTTTGATAAACCACAAAAACAATATTATAGAGAAGAACCAATTAAAGAAATCAATCCAAATCAGACAATATATGATATGGTATTTGATCAAGAAGATTTAAATGCTGAAGCAATAGGATATTTAGGAACTAATTGGACATTTAAAAAATTAAAAGAGAAAGTGGATGACTGTTCTAAGGCTTTTGCAAGTTTGGGCGTTAGTAAAGGGGACTCCGTTTTGGTAGGTATTTCTAATTCTCCTGAAGCAGTTGTAACATTGTTGGCATTAAATAGAATGGGGGCTATATCCAAATGGTTTGATATAAGAGCTAGCGTTAAAGATATAGAAGAATATGCTAATTCTAGTAATTGTAAATGTATGCTTGCATATGATATGATTGTTCCTAAAGTTAAACAAGCTATTGATAATACAGATTTAAATAGTGTTATAGTTCTTAGTCCTGCTAATGCTATTTCTTCTATTAAGCGTGGGTTATATAATTTAAAAAACACTATTAAGGGAGAAAAAATTCAAGTTCCTGATGATAAGCGTTTTATTTCGTTTGATAAATTTATGAGAAAAGCAGATTTAGTGGATGAAGTGGAAAAGGTTTCATATGATGAAAATAGACCATCGGTTATGATTCAATCTAGTGGTACTACAGGTAAACCAAAAACAATAATTCACTCTGATCATTCGGCTATTGAATGTGTTAGAGAACTTGCTTATTCAGATTTACCATTAGGTAAAAGCAAAACAGCATTAGTTGCATTACCACCGTGGATAGCATATGGTATAGGTGAGGCTATACTAATGCCACTTGCATTTGGATCAAAGGTCGAATTATGTCCTAATTTTGATTCTGATATTGTTTTTAAAAATTTAGGAAAATTTACTATTTCATTTGCGGCTCCTTTCCATTATAGATATTTAAAAGATAACATTGATAAATTATCAACAAAACAAAGAAATGGGTTAAAAAATGTTGAATGCTTTATCTCTGGTGGCGATAAAGTAAGTGTTCAAGAGAATAGAGAATGGGAAGAAACATTTGATACTGTTGTCGTAAATGGTTATGGAAATAATGAAGGTTGGGGAGCGCTTAGTGTTAATCCAACAAAACATAATCGATATGGAACGGTTGGTATTCCTAAATACGATGAAATTGTTATAAGTTATGATAACGATAAGAAAGAAGAATTGAAATATGGTGAAGTTGGTGAAATATGTTCTTTAGCCAACACTATGTTTATGGGATATGAAAACAATGAAAAAGAAACAAAAAATGTTAAGAAAAAACATTCAGATAATAATACTTGGTTACACACGGGTGATTTAGGTTACATTGATGAGGATGGTTATATTCATTTAGAGGGAAGAGCTAGGAGAGTTATTACTAGATTAGGTTTTAAAATTTCAGCTTATACTATAGAAGATAACATATCCCAAAATGATTCCGTTAAAGAGTGTGTTGCTGTAGCAGTAAAAGATGAAGCTGAAGAACACGTGCCTATGATTTATATAGTATTGAAAGAGCAATATACTGATGTTAATTATTATGAGCAACAAATAATTGATAATTGTAAAAAAACTCTTAAAGAATATGAAGTACCCAAATATTTCAAAGTAGTAGAAGAATTGCCTTATACTCAAAATGGTAAATACGATTTTAGAGTTTTAGAAAAATTAGGTAATGATTATGTTGATTCTCTTTCTAAAGGGAAAAACAAGATTAATGTAAAGAAGAAATAATCAATTTCTTCTTTTTTATATAAGAAAATTATATATTTATGTTATAATACTTATAGTAGGTGAGGATATGTTATTTGAAAATATAAATAATACAATGCTTTTTTCTATAATTTCATTTGTATATATGTTCTTTTTAACAGTTTTATTTTTGTACAAAAAGAAAATAAAATCTACCGAATTGACTATATATAAATGGATAATTATAACAAATCTTTTGACTCTGATGACAGAGTGTTTTATAGTGTTTTGCATATTAACAAATAGTCCGCTTTTAACTATAACTCTTAAACTCTTTAATATATTTATATTTTCTTATATTTCTTTAATAGGGTTATATAGTTATTTTGTAGTTAATGATAATATATATTTACATAAGAAGAGATTGTATTTTTTAGGGGCATTGTGCGTGTTAGCAGATATTGCTATGATGATTTTACCAGTATATTTATATGATGTTGATTATATGCAATATTCATATGGTCCTAGTATTAATATGTTATATGGTAGTATTTCAGTAATATTATTATTGGTATCAGGAACTTTAATTATAAATTTTAAAAACATAAAGAAAAAGAAAGCCCTACCAATTATAGTTTTGATTGTATTGTTAGTAATTAATGTTTTAGTGCAACATACATGGCCAAATATCTTACTAGTAAATTCAATATTTAGTTTCATTACATTTATGATGTATTTTACTGTAGAGAATCCTGATGTGAAAATGATAGAACAGTTAGAGGTTGCTAAAAACAGTGCTGATAGAGCAAATAGAGCTAAGACTGATTTCTTAAGCAGTATGTCTCATGAGATTAGAACACCTTTAAATGCGATAGTTGGTTTTAGTGATTGTATTACAGAAGCTAAAACTTTAGATGAAGCTAAGGATAATGCTAAAGATATTGTTAATGCTTCAACTACATTACTTGAAATAGTTAATGGTATT